>JAJDEH010000341.1 GCA_029259935.1 Planctomycetota bacterium | reverse complement strand
GCCGGCTTTAAGTCTCGATGAATCAGACCCCTTTCGTGGACGTGCTGGATCGCGTCGGCGACCGTGGCCACGATGTCGACGGTACGCTGGATGGGCGCTTCGCCATCCAGCAGTTCCTCCGCCAGGGAACGGCCTTCGACGTACTCCATCGCCACATAGCCATCGCCTACCTTGCTTCGTTCGGCATCGAGTACCTTGACCACGCCTGGATGCCGCAGGGATGCGAGCGTTCGTGCTTCCTGGAGATAGTCGTCGATTTCGCTAGAACTCGTCAGGCCCTCTCGCCACAACACCTTCAGCGCGACGTGCCGTTCAAGCTTGGGGTCATGGGCCAAGTAAACGGCTCCGAAGCCACCCTGTCCAAGCTTGCCCTCGATTTGATATCGATCGACGCGGCGCGAAATCAATACCCGGCTGGGAAGGAAGTCTTGCGCCCCGGCATCGGATTCATCGATGTCGCCCGGCACCAGCAACATCGTCTCTTGGAAAACCTCCGACACGACGGTCGTATAGTCGGGAAACCGCGCGGCATACTGATCGGCCGTCGGGGCGTCTCCCCGATTGGCAAGGACTTCTCGCTCCACGCGAAGCAGCGACCGCAGCAAACCAGCTCGTGCCGGTTCCTCGATCTTGGTCAAGCAATCTTCGATCTTGGGCGGTGCCTGGGTATTGCTGGAAGTTTGCAGTTCACTATCAAACTGGGAAACGATGCGCTCAACCTGATCCAACCAGCGACTATCATCATCTAACGGATCATACATGAGTTTCTCCGGCTACATGTCTTCGACAACTCGGCAGAGAATGTGGCTAATCCTTTTCCTCCGCAGCCGTATCGTCTCCCCCGAGCAGCCAAGTTGTTTTGCGATTTCCTTATCGGTATATCCTTGAACGCGCAAGCAGACGATATCTTTCAGGTCTTGCTCGGGAAGCTGTTCGATAACATCTTTCAGGACCGTTGTTTCTTCAACCGACGGTTCGGCTTCCGCCATATGGTGAAAGACCCAATGGTCCCCGTTCCGTCCTCCCGAATTGTCTTGCTCGAAGGGCCGATCCCTGTCGACGTCCCGCTTTTGACTCTGATGCCACCTGGCGACGCCGCGGACTTTGTTCAACGTAATCTTCGCCAGCAGCTTCATTAGCTCGTCGCGACTCTCCAGATCATAAGCGCCCTTGCGGTTGCGAATAAAGAAGCTCTTCATCGCGCTCTGCGCCACATCGTCAGGTCCCGTTCGCCTTTGAATATGCGGACTGAGGTTGTGAATGGCGATGACAACTAACTTTTGAAAATAACGTGCAAAAATCTGCCGTTCGGCTTCCTCTCTATCCCCTAGATCGTCAGAAGTGAGCTTTTGTACAAAATTTGTCACCGAACCATTTGGATTTTCAAAACACACGAGGCAATTCTCCGGCGGAGAGCAGGAAACTCTCCCATAACGTTAGGTAACAGCCGTTGGACTTGAGCGGTTAGTGAATCATCAGCAGGAACTCGGTGTTACTGTGGTTATAGGTATAAACTCGTTAATCTTGAGTCAAGTTTTAGCGACCTACGGGAGCGGGCAATCATAGCCGAGTGATAGCTCGTATTTGGTTCGAGGCCCGGCCTCGTTACTGTGGTTAAGCCCGCCAAGGCGTCGGCACGGACCTCCGGGGGTTTGCATTGCCCAACCCCAGCTACCCGACCCCAAACTCCTATTTGCAAAGGACCAAATGCCGAGAACCCAAACGCAAGCATAGGTCAGCTTGTTTGACCAAGTTCATGATACATCGGTCACGATGCATGCTCAAATTATCACGAATGTTTTCCGCTTGTTCCGAGACTGTTAGCGGCCTGTTGAAAATCACGTAGGCCGGACCGAGGAGCAAAGCGACGACGTTCCGGCATCCACGATTTGAGGGGAATCTGGGAACTGCCGGAGCAGCGCTTCGCTTGATCCGGCCTACACAATTGGTTTTTCAACAGACTGTTAGCGGCCCTGCTGCGAGGACTTCTTAAATCCCCATTGCTCATCGAAAAAGTCCGCGTCGACGACACGGCCCGGCGAATCGGCATCGGGCGATTGCGTCATATCAATCACGGCCCAGTCAGGCAGCTTCGGGTTCTGCAACGAGTTGGTCCGGTCGTGGCCTTCGCGGTGGGTCGGGCCGCTGTTGATGACTACATATTTGGAAATGTTTTCCGGGTTCGGATAAATGAGCAATGGAACATGGTCTGCCGCTGAATAACGCTGGCCGCGAACAACCAGGTTCTTGCCATTCCATTTGATCGGCAAACGGTCGACGAGACGCCGGATGACCTGATTGGATTCGGCATCGCCCCATAAGATGAGATGATACTGCTGAACGTCTTTGTCGCTGACTTCCACGTCCTTCTTCAAACGAACCTCACCTCGGTACAACGCTCGCCAGCGATCCTGGAAATGCGCAAGCTCGAAATCGACCCACTGTTTCAAATTCGCATTCTTCGAATTACCTGTTGGCACGACGACAAGAAACGGCGAGCGAAATGCGTCGTCGATCGGTCCTTGCCGGCCCGGCGACTTGGCGGGGTGTTTTTCATCAAACAGCGGGGCGTTGGTCCACGACCAAATCTTGCCCGACTTTTGCAAACGGCTCCCCGGCTGATCGGGGATCTGTAGCGTAGTTCCATCGACCTGGACTGACGCCAATGCTTTGTCGCTTTCATACGGTATCGAAAATCTGGTTACATTGCTGGTCGTTATGATGACCGACGTCTTACGGCCAACTTCTTTTACCTCCGCATCGACGCGTGCATCGCGCCAGTGTTCTTCAAGTCCGCTGACTTGCAGCCAGTGAACTTTGGCGTAGCTCAGCGTGCGAGTTTGCAAGAAGACTTTGCGAGGCCCAAGGCCGCGATCTTTGCGCGGCGCGCGACTGGCGGCTTCCAGCCGACGCATGATTTCTTTCAGCGAATCCGGATGATAAGCATGTCCCATGCCGGGTCCGATGATGTGCGGAAGTTCCTGGCCTTCCGCGAGGAACGCTTCTTCCATGACCCGGGCCGCTTGTATCTGCTTGTCCTTCTCACCGCTGTAGGCGATCACCGGCATGTTCAGCAGGTTCCGCGTATAGCCGGGCACGTCGTACAGGCCCCACAGCCGCTGTTCGTACCACACGGGAAAGTCGTCCTTGGCCAGCCGGTTGTAGCGCGCCGTCTCCGCGAACCCGGCACCGGCGCTGACCGCCGCCCAACGATCGGGAAAGTGAGCGCCAATGTGCCACGCGCCCGCTCCGCCCATCGAAAACCCGGCCAATACGTTGCTTGTTCTCGCGCCAGCCTTGGACTCAGGCTGATACTGCCTCCGAGCATGCGCCAGCGCATCAAGCACATCGATTTCGCCCGCCGACTTGAAGCCAATGCAATGTCGGCCGAACGGATGAACGACGATCGCGCCGCGCGGAGCGATCTTGCCCGCCTTGGCTTGTCGCTGGTGAATGAAATGCAAGTCGGTCGTCTTGTCGCCCCGGCCGTGCAGCCAGACATAAAACGGCGCGTCCTCAAGGCTGGCCAAGTCTTTTGGAATCTCAACACCATAAGGCTGCGCCGATCCATCAATGGATGACCGATAGCCTCGCACGACCAAACCTCGCTGAGTTGTCCACGGCGTTTTCCCGGCGGCCAATTGATCAAGCCGCTGGTTTGCGACTACCAGTAGTCCATGCGCCTTGGCGATATCGTCATGGCGATAGAACTCGCCATGCCGCAGCGCCAAGTCGACCGCTTTGACGTAGATCTCGATGTCCGGGGCAAGTTCGTGATCGGCCAAGGGCTGCAATCGCTGCCGAACTTTGGTTAGTTCCGCCGCCAGTTTGTCCCGGTCGGCGGCCGAGATTTCCATCCCGGCCGGAGGAATGCGCCGCGGGATGGGCGGAATCCGCTCGGCGCACGATGCAGTGGGCAACGACCAAACCAGCGGCCAAGCCAACGATGCCAGAATGCCAAGCAGTAACCAAGGTGTTCGTTTCGCCGTCTTTTGCATCATCAATTTCCGTGTTACGTTGAGAAAAATTTTCTGACCGGAAGCATTCACCACAGCCAATGTCCAAAGTCTACGAAGTTCAGCATCCGCTGATTCAGCACCACCTAACTCGTCTTCGTGAGCAATCAACGTCTCCCGCCGAGTTTCGCTTGTTGTTGCAACGATTGGCGGTCTTGTTGGCTTACGAGGCAACGAACGATTTGTTGGTGCGACGAATCGAAGTGCAAACTCCTTTGACTCAAACGGAGGGGAACCAACTCGGCCAGCGAATCGGATTGACACCCATTTTGCGGGCCGGCCTAGGGATGATCGACCCGATTCTAAATTTAATTCCTTCGGCCGAGGTCTGGCATCTCGGATTATACCGAGACGAGGCAACCGCGCGGCCCGTTGAATACTATAGTAAACTGCCCGACTCGGACCCGGTGGACGTGGCCCTGGTTTTGGACCCCATGCTGGCAACCGGCGGCTCGGCCACGGCAGCTCTTTCGGCCTTGCGGCGATGGGGCGTGCCGAAAATGAAACTGCTGTCGGTCATCGCCGCGCCGGAAGGCGTCGAAGTCGTCCAGTCGCAATTTCCCGACACGCAGATTTTCGTCTGCGCCATCGACCGTCACTTGAACGATCAAAAGTTCATCGTCCCCGGACTAGGCGACGCTGGCGACCGCACCTTTAACACCGAGCAATAAGCCGCTCGTGTGGCCGATTCTCTTCATTATACCGGCAATGAAGATTCCCGTCTGAAATCGTAACCCGTGCTGAGCAACCGAAATTCGTTTCGATTTTGAATGCCAACTTAGCCTCGTACGGCGAATCGACGAAAGCGGGGCAGTTGCAGCTTTGTAACATATGGCCGATTACAAACATTTCGCCAAAGCCATCGCAGATGAAACTGGGAACCAGTGTCCGCAGCCAGGCAGTCCGCCACCGCGAGTAATTTCCATCTCATCCTTCATTGTAAACTATATTCGATTCTCGCGCGCTGCCCGAGGAAACTAGCCACTGATCGAGGGCTTCGCTAGTGCAAGCGACCCTGCAATTCCTTGGGCACGGTTAGTTCGTTGGGTCGATCAACATAGATGGCTTTGAGGTTGGGGTGATTCTGTAGCGGACTAAGATCGGTGACGTTCGTGGGGGAAAGGACAACTTCCTCTAGCCGGGTCAATCTCATCAACCGCGTGATGTCACTCACCTCGGTGTCCTTGAGAACGAGTATCCTCAACTGGTTCAAGCCCGCTAAAGGCGTGATATCCGACAGCGGTGCCTCACGGATCCAAAGCGTGTCCAGTTGAGTCATGTTTTGTAATGCGGAAATGTCGCTGATTTCAGTTTCGGCCAATTTGAGTTCCTTCAAATGCGGCAATCCCTTCAACGGTGACAGATCCGATATGGGTGCGATGATCAACAGATACTTCAATTTAGTAGCCTCCGACAGCGGGGAGATGTCGGTTAGTTCAACGGCCGACAAGGTGAGAGAACTCAACTCCGTTAAGTCCGCCAGCGGCGTGATATCTGAAATTGGTGCGGTGATTTGCAACGATTCCATTTTGGCGGCGTTCGACAGGGGGGAGATGTCGGTAACCTCCGACGCCCATAGTCTGAATACCTTCAATTCGCTTAATTCAGCCACGGCCGAGATGTCCCGCACGGGCCCGGTGACATGGAGTACCTCTAGCTGGCGAAACTGTCGCAATGAGTTCAGGTCATCCTCGTTGTAATTTCCAGAGATTTGATAAACGTCGTACGACAGTTGATTGTTCGTCAATAGATATCTCCATACGTACGCTGACCAACCGTCGTGAAAATCAAATTCTAGCCCACGGCTTTCGAGCAGCGCAATGGTTGCTTGCTGTTGCTGATAACGGTCCCAGCGATGCTCGACGATCGATAGCAAGAT
Organism: Planctomycetota bacterium; assembly: GCA_029259935.1. The sequence goes on along the minus strand of JAJDEH010000341.1, from coordinate 5,459 downwards.
AGCGATTAGGAAAATGCCACCAAGAAAAGTGCGCAAAGTGAATGACAACCGGCGGCGTTGTTGAGGGTTGTGATTCGCCATCACTTGTTAAGAATAGCTTTGTGTGAAGGGGCAGCCTCAACAGTGGCTTGCCTATCGAAAGGACTTGTCTCGACGACTGCGGTGATTCTAACATCGGGCAACAAGAATTGCGCGGAAACGGGGCAGTCGTGAACGGCCGCGCGGTTGGTCAATTTGCGGAGAACCGACCTTGCTTGCAGGATGCTCGCTTTTGGCACGAATTCGGCATGACGGGTATTGTGCAAGCACGGCACCCTACTTTCGCAGCTTGAAACATCGCGCGGCCCTGCAATTTCAGGGCACGCTTTGCGTCATCTGGGCACTTGTTGCTAGACTGGGTGTCGTCCGTCAAAGCTTTGGCGCGATCACGCCTTACCCTCATACCTTTGTCGTCATGCCCATGCACCGTTTCTTGCTCGCTTGGCTGTTTTCGTGTTTCCTGGTGGCCCACGTTGTCGCGGCGGACGCCGGCAGCCTCACTTTTGAACGCGATATCCGTCCCATTCTCAAAGAGCATTGCTTTGACTGTCATGGGGCCACGAACGAACTGAAGGGTGAACTCGATCTGCGACTGGTACGGTTCATGGTCAAAGGGGGCGAAAGCGGGTCCGCCGTCACTCCCGGCATGCCGGCCGAAAGCTTGCTGCTGGAACGTGTCCAAGCCGGCGAAATGCCGCCCAGTGGAAAGAAGATGCCGCCAGAACAGATCGCCATTATTGAGAAGTGGATCGCGGCCGGCGCATCAACGGCACGCGCCGAACCCGAGATGATCGACGACGGCATCGGAATCACTCCCGAAGAACGGACGTTCTGGTCCTATCAACCGATTCAGCGCCCCGCGGTGCCAAAGTACCCGGCCGCCGATCGCGTTCGCACGCCGATTGACTCTTTATTGCTGCAAATGATGAAAGAGCGAAAACTGAGTTTTTCGCCGGATGCCGACAAACTCACGTTATTGAAGCGATTGTATCTCGACTTGATCGGCCTGCCGCCGACGCGGGACGAGGTCGACGCGTTCATGGCGGACGAATCGCCGGGAGCTTACGAAGCGCTCATCGACCACTTGCTCGACTCGCCCCATTATGGAGAGCGCTGGGCCCGGCATTGGCTGGATGTCGCCGGTTATGCCGACAGCGAGGGCTACACGAACAAAGACGCCGATCGGCCGTGGGCATACTTCTATCGCGACTATGTTATTCGGTCGTTGAATGCCGACAAACCGATCGACCAGTTTCTGCAAGAGCAACTGGCGGGCGACGAAATGGTTCCGCTGCCGCATAAGAACCTCGCTCCCGATCAAATCGAAAAGCTGACGGCGACTGGGTTCCTGAGGATGGCGGCGGACGGCACCGGCAGCGGCTCGAACGACGATGCAGCTCGCAACCAAACGATCGCGGATACGATCAAGATCGTCTCGACCTCGCTGCTCGGTTTGAGCGTGGGTTGCGCACAGTGTCATGACCACCGCTACGATCCGATCCCGCAACGGGATTATTACGCTTTGCGAGCCGTCTTCGAACCGGCCCTCGACTGGAAGACCTGGCGCACTCCGCCGCAGCGAAAGGTCTCCTTGTATACCGATGAAGATCGCGCCAAGGCGGCCGAGGTCGAGGCGGAAGCAGGGAAGATCGTCGCCGAGAAAAACAAGAAACAAAAAACGTACATGGAGGAAGCGCTTGCGAAAGAGCTGCTCAAACATCCGGTCAACATGCGGGACACATTACGGACCGCCTACAAGACCCCCGCCGGCAAGCGAAGCGACCAGCAGAAGAAACTGCTCAAGCAATACCCCAGCGTGAACATCTCGGCCGGCAATCTCTATCAATACAACCAAAAACACGCCGACGAGTTGAAGGCTTTCGACAAACGTATCGGTGAAGTGCGCGCCAAGAAGCCGGTCGAGCAATTTTTGCGAACGCTGACCGAAGTACCCAACAAGATCCCACAAACGTTCGTGTTTCATCGCGGCGAGTTCAAGCAGCCGACCAAGGCCGTCGCGCCCGCCGGGCTCACGATCGCCGCGCCGCCGGGGCGGCGGACAGCCATCACCAGCAACGATGCGACGCTTCCCACCACGGGCCGCCGGTTGGCGTATTCCAAATGGCTAACCAACGGCCAACACCCGCTGGTCACGCGCGTGCTGGTTAATCGAATATGGATGCACCATTTTGGACGCGGCATCGTGGGCACGCCGGCAGACTTCGGCGTCCTCGGCGAACGACCGACGCATCCGCGATTGCTCGACTGGCTGGCCAGCGAATTCGTCGCGCAAGGTTGGAGCTTGAAAAAACTCCACAAGTTGATCGTAACCTCAACGGTTTATCGGCAGACCTCCGTCGCCGATCCGGCAAAGCTGGCCATCGACGGCGCGAATCAATTGTATTGGAAGTGGCCCGTGCGGCGGCTGGAAGCCGAGATCGTACGCGACCGCATCCTGTCGACAAGCGGAGACCTCGGCGACAAGATGTTCGGACCACCCGTCAACGTGAAAGCCGACGACGCGGGGCAAGTTCTGGTGGACGGCGATGAAACTCGCCGCAGTATTTACATCCGCGTCAAACGCACGCAGCCGGTGGCGTTGTTAAAAGCCTTCGACGCCCCGGTGATGGAGGTGAATTGCGAAGACCGCCCTTCGTCGACCGTGGCTCCGCAATCGCTGATGTTAATGAACAGCGAGTTCATTCTGCGGCACGCTCGCAAGTTCGCCGAGCGCGTGCAGGCCGAAGTCAAGACGCCGATTGAGGTCGATTTTGATTTGGAACGATTGCAGGGCAGCGCGTCGGCTTGGCGGTTCGGCCACGGGGTTCTCGATGAGCAGGCGGGACGCGTAACCGGCTTCGCGCCGTTGCGGCATTGGACCGGCAGTTCGTGGCAAGGTGGCGAGAAGCTGCCCGATCCGAAATTAGGTTATGTTTTCCTCAGCGCCACGGGCGGACATCCCAGCCTCAAACTGGCGGCCATTCGCCGCTGGGTTGCTCCGCGCGGCGGGACCGTGGCCATCACCGGCAATCTTGGGCATCCCTCGAAAAACGGTGACGGCGTGCGAGGAAGTGTTGTATCGAGCCGAACGGGCGTTGCCGGCCAATGGATTGCACAAACCGGCGGCATCGAAACCAAGGTCGGAGCGATCACTGTTGAAAAGGGAGACACGATTGACTTCGTGGTGGATTGTCGATCCAACCAAACCTCCGACTCGTTCAGTTGGGAAGCGAACGTCGCATGGAATTCGAACCAAGGAAAAACTCTGGCTGCCAATTCCAAGACTGACTTTCATGGACCCAGCACCGATGTTTCGCTGGTGCCGGCGCAAATCGCCCATGCCTGGCAACTGGCCTATTGCCGGCCGGCTAGCGAGGGAGAATTGACGGCCTCGCTGGAGTTCCTTGCCGCCCAAATCGACTACTTGAAGAAATCCGGATCGGAAGAATCGAAAAAGGCGCCGCTGTTGCAAGCCTTGACGAATTTGTGTCAGGTGTTGTTAAGTTCCAACGAGTTCTTATACGTCGAATAGAAAACGCCATGAGCGAAACCGCCACGACCAAGGCCCTAACCATGAATTTTCCACAATCGCGCCGCGAGTTTCTCACCAAGAACGCGATGGGCGTCGGCGGCATGGCGTTAGCCTGCCTGTTGCAACAAGGCGACTTGCTGGCCACCCCGGCCGACATCCCGCGCGGGCCGGTAAGCTTCGACATGAAGCCGAAGAAGCCGCCCCACGAACCTCAGGCCACGGCCATGATCTCGCTGTTCATGCACGGCGGGCCGGCTCACATGGATCTGACCGATCCCAAGCCGGAATTGACCAAGTACAACGGCACGGAGTACTCGGGCGATGTTGGTTTTAGCTTTGTGAATCGGGCCACGAAGACTCTTTTCGGCAGCCCCTTCAAATTCAAGAAGCACGGCCAGTGTGGAACCGAACTGTCCGAACTGTTGCCGCACACCGCGAAGATCGTGGACGACATTTGTCTGATTCGGTCGATGCACACAGGCTACAACGGACATGAAGTTTCGATTCGTTACTGGCATGGCGGAATCCCCTCGGTGCTGGGCCGCCCGACACTCGGGGCGTGGCTGACTTACGGCCTGGGCTGCGAAAGCCAAGACTTGCCCGCCTATATGGTGCTAAGCGATCCTGGAGGCCACCCGGTCGATGGCGTACACAATTGGACGAACGGCTGGATGCCGCCACTGTTTCAGGGAACCGTGCTCCGTCCGCGCGAACCGCGCATCTTCAATTTGCAGCCTCCGGCTCATCTGAAAGGCGAACTTCAACGACAGAATCTCGCGTTTCTTTCCAAGCTGAACCGCGATCACCAAAAGCGATTGCCGGGGGAAACCGACCTGGAGGCCCGCATCGCCAGTTATGAATTGGCGGCGCGGATGCAAACAGCGGCCGCCGAGGCGCTCGATATTTCGGGCGAAACCGAAGCGACGTTAAAACTGTACGGAATCGACCGCAAGGAAAGCAAGGAATATGGGACAAGGTGCCTGATCGCGCGGCGGTTGATCGAACGGGGCGTCCGCTTTGTGCAGCTCTTCTTGGCGGGCCAGCCTTGGGACAACCATTCCAACATTCGAAAGTCACTGGCCGGAGCTTGCGCCCGTACCGATCAGCCGGCGGCGGGCCTTGTGCAAGACCTCAAACAACGGGGACTGCTCGATACAACCCTCGTTCACTGGGGCGGCGAAATCGGCCGCCTGCCGGTCACCGAGAACCACGGCAAACCCGCGAGCGCGGGCCGCGATCATAACGGGCAAGGGTTCAGTTGCTGGCTGGCCGGCGGCGGCGTTCGCGCCGGCATGACGTTCGGCGAGACCGACGAGTTCGGCCATCGTGCGACCGTCGACCGGCTGACTCCCAACGACCTCCAGGCGACAATTCTGCACTTGTTTGGCATGCGCCATGAGCAACTGAGTTTCCGCTACAACGGGCGTGAACAGGTGCTGACCGATGGCCGCGAATGTCGAGTTGTCAACGAGATTCTGCGACGCGGCTGATCCTTCGTACTGCTCACCGCTCGCCACTACACGTTCCAAGTCCCGTCTTCTCCACGAGCCACGAAGATGTTGAAGGGAGCGAGGAAGTCGGCGAATTCAGCGACGCTCAAATAGCCAATGCACGGATATGCGCCGACGTCGCTGATTCCATCGGTGAGCAGTTTGCGGGCCAGCAGCGTCGCCGGCGACGCGGGAATGCGCGGTCCGTTCTCGCGGGCAACCACCGCGATCGACTTTTCCTTCCCGTCCGCGTCGGTTACCCACACGGCACAGCCGCCGTGATAGGTACCAAAAGGTTTGAACAGCTTGCTCGCCGAAACAAGCGGCCGGGCAAGCGATGGTAGATGAAGCGGCGGGCAGAGGCGTTTCAAAATTGCCAGCGCGGCAATGGCGTAATT
>JAJDEH010000035.1 GCA_029259935.1 Planctomycetota bacterium | reverse complement strand
GGCGGCAATCCGTGTACAAAGCAATGTTTGATTGGGACGAGTCGTACGTATCCAGCACCACTCCTCCGCATTTGATGCTGTACGCCTGGGCCGCGGCGATCGAAATGGGGTTCTCCTTTCCCGAATCGGCGACGCGCGACGGATCGGCGCTGTTGGCGATCCCGTTGGCACTGCGGCGGCCTGAGCCGGGATCCCGACTCTTGATCCCATCGCCGTTTCTGAAGTTCGAAGCGCTAGGATCGCGAGACGGCGATGCGAAGTCGGCAATCCACGACCGCGTCAAGGACGAATGGTACGAAGCACGATTCGGTTCCAAGATTTTTCTAAGGTGGACGGTGCCGTCCGAGGTACACCCCATGAAGTTGGACGAGGCGCGGCTCACGATTCAAATCAACGCGCCGTCGCGACGGATCGACGTGGTGGGATTCGATGGGGAAACGCCGGTCGTTTTGAAAACGGTCGACGGCCCACTCGGGACCATCCCCGTGACGATCGATCGCGACGAACTGCTACGTTTGGATGACCGTGGCAGGCTTGTTCTGGGAATGTTTGTAGGCGAGCATCCCGACGAGGACCCGTATGCCGAGAACGACGATCCCGCGGTCCGCTGGCGCGTCCGATCCGTCACCATGCAGGTGAAAGGAGAGTCGTTGGAACGTTAATCCACAAGACAAACTCCAATGCAATTATTCAAGGCAAGACATGAATGCGGAACCTCGGGCTGACCAGCAACCGGTCGTGGTCATCAATCAACTGACTAAAAAGTACGGCGATTTCACCGCGCTGGACAGCTTGTCCATCACGCTGCGGCGCGGACAGATTCTCGGACTGATCGGTCCCAACGGGGCCGGTAAAACCACGGCGATCAAGATTCTGGTCGGCTTGGCCAAGGCGACCAGCGGCTCGGCATCCGTGGCCGGTGCCGATTGTGCCCGCGATGTGCGCAGGATCAAGCGGCTGGTTGGCTACATGCCGGATACCTTTGGGTTTTATGAAAACATGCGTGTGCGAGAATACCTCGACTTTTTCGGCGCCGCCTTCGGCATTCGAAGATCCAAACGCAAAGCGCGCATCGACGAAGTCATGGAAACGACCGGCTCGGCGTACATGCAGGACAAGTTCGTGGAAAGCCTGAGCCACGGCATGAAGCAGCGCGTTGCCATCGCCAGAACGTTGCTGCACGACCCAGAGGTTCTGATCCTCGACGAGCCTGCCAACGGACTCGATCCCGAAGCGCGGGTGGAAATGCGAGCCCTGCTGATGCACTTGGCCGGGATGGGAAAGACGTTGATAGTCACCAGCCATATCTTGCCCGAACTGTCACGAATCTGCGATCAGATTGCCATCCTCTCGCACGGAAAGCTGCGCGCGTTTGGCACTTTGAGCGACATCATGCGGACCGTCAGCCAGCGGCGAATCTTCGAGGCGCAGTTGGCCGACAAAGACCAGCTTGAACAGGCCGTGGAGATCATACGCGCCTTCGTCGGCGACGACTCGGAAACGGACGCGTCCGACGCCGAGGCAATCGTTCGGTTCCGCACGACGCGGACCGACAACGAATTGGGCCAATTGCTCAAGGAACTTGTGGAGGCCGACGTACGAGTCACTCAGTTCCGCGAACTGCTTCAGGATTTGGAAGATGCATTCTTGTCGGTAACTCGAAACGAAGTCGCAACCGAGGGGGCCGCCGCGTCGCCGTTGGCAACCGCTTGAACGATTCCCGCTGCCATGAACAACCCCATCATTACTCGCGAACTGCTTGGCCTGTTGCAAACGCGCAAAGCGGTGGCGCTATTGATCGGTGTCGCGTTGATCTGTTCGCTGTTGGTCGTCCTGCGCTGGCCAAGCGATGCGTTGGTCGATCTCTCGATGTCGCAGTCGCGCGAAGTCTTCTTGGTGTTTGGATACGGGCTGCTGGTCTCGCTGCTGCTGGTCGTACCCGCCTTTCCCGCCACGTCGATCGTTCGCGAAAAGCAGCAAGGCACCATGCAATTGCTGCTCAATTCGCCAATGAGTGCCTGGTCGATTTATTGGGGAAAGCTTGCCGCCATGCTGGCGTTTGTGGTGCTGATGTTGTTGATGAGCGTACCGGCGGCCGCCGCGTGTTACGCGATGGGGGGGATTTCTCTGGTCGACCAACTGGTTGCCTTGTATGGCGTGCTGGCGTTGGCGGCCCTGTTGTGCTGTGCTTTGGCATTGCTCGTTAGCACCTACGCCACGTCGACCGACTCGGCGTTGCGGATCACCTATGGCGTTGTCTTGCTTGCCGCCGTTGGCGCGCTCGTGCCGCACTGGTTTCTTCAAGGGAGCGGGACGGTGGCCGCCACCGCGGCGGGATGGCTGCGCCACATTTCTCCAGTTCCCGCCGTTATGGAGATTCTTGGCGCGGCGGACCGCGGCTCGCACGGACTGGTTTCCGCAGGCGGAGCTCCCGTCAAATTCATGCTGGCATCGGTGGCGATTTCCTTGGTGTGCATGGTCGCCACCGTGCTGCGTTTCAACCATACAATGTTCGACCGCGCTCGGCCGCAAGGGACCATGACGGACGAACGGGGACTGCTGGTTCGCGCGTTTCGCCGGCTTTGGTTTTTGGTCGATCCGCAAAGACGCAAATCAGGGATTCTGCCGTTGGTGAATCCCGTGATGGTCAAGGAATTTCGCTCGCGCCGCTTTGGGCGGCTGCATTGGCTGTTGCGTTTGGTGGCCGTTTGTGCCGTCGGTTCCATGGGATTGACGTTTGCCACCACAACCGGATCGATCAGTTGGGGCCAAGAGACGGTGGGCATGATCATGGTGGTTCTGCAAGTGTCGTTGTTGGTGCTGGTGGCACCCAGTCTGGGCGCGGGACTGATCAGCGCGGAACGAGAAAATGGCAGTTGGGAACAATTGCAAATGACGCCTCTGACGGCCGGTAAAATCGTCCGTGGCAAGCTGATGAGCGTTACCTGGACGCTGGGGCTGTTGTTGCTGGCGACGCTTCCCGGATACGGCGTAATCATTGCGATCGATCCCAGCATGCGGCTGCAGATCACCGGCGTCTTGATTTGCCTGGTACTGATGGCGGTGTTTGCGATTCTGTTGAGCGCGGCGGTAAGCAGTTTGTTTCGCAAGACCGCGGTGGCCACCGGGACGAGCTACAGTTTGCTGGTTGGGATGTGTGCGGGCACCATGCTCATTTGGCTGGGCCGCGACCGGCCTTTTGGCCATTCGACGGTCGAGGCAGCCCTGACGATTAATCCGATGGCCGCGGCGCTGCATATCATCGAAGCCGAAAACTTCGCGGAATATAACCTATTGCCGGCGAACTGGTGGTTTGTCGGCGGTGCCGCGATCTTTTGTCTGGTCGTGCTGGTCTTACGAACTTGGCAATTGACCAAACCGCAATAAATCGCGAGGGGAAAATCTGTTGAAGAATCTTGCTTTCATTGCAATCGCTCTTGTGGTCCTGGGCATCGCGGTGCCTTCCGCGCGGGGGGCTGACTTCGAATTGGATTTTGCCATGGATCAAGATCCGAGAATCGTAGTTCCGGAGCCCGAGATGCTTTTTCCGCCCGAGGTAAAGGGCATGTTGCTCAGCGCGTTGGATCATTCCGAGGCCGACGTGCAACGACAAGCGGCCGAGGCCGTTGCCCACACTTATATGCACGGAATGCGGGAACTCGCGACGGTGGAAGTGATTGAGGCACTGGAGCGACAGCTCGGACCTGACAGCGAACCGATCGCGCGGCTGGCGGCGGCTCGCGCGCTGGTCGTGCTAGGAAATCCACGATCGGCATCTGCCTTGTTCGCCCAGTTGCCGATGCAAGGGCTGGATTTCCCACAAGTTGTCGAACCGGCTTTGGCGCGCTGGAACTTCCAACCCGCTCGAAAAGTGTGGCTAGCTCGTCTTGATTCAGACAAGACTTCGGACAAGTTGCTGATATTGGCCGTGACAGGACTGGGATTGGTGAAGGAACCCCAAGCGGCTGCTTCACTACGTCGGCTGGCCCTCGATCGGCGGCGATCAACCACGATTCGCCTAGCGGCCGCTCGCGCGCTCGCCGGAATACAAACCGAAGGACTCGTCGAGCAGGCTGGCAAGCTGGCGGCGGTCAAGACGTCTGGACGAATTGCCGACCGGCTGGTCGCCGCATCGATGTTGGGCGGCCACCGCCAAGCCAGCGCGGACGCGTTGCTTCTGCAGCTTGCGGTCGATCCGGAACCGGCGGTGGCCGGCATCGCGATTCAACATTTGTTACGGATTGATCCGAAGTTGCTGCTGCCGCAAGTGGACGCACTGCTCGCCAGCCAAGATTCGCGGGTGCGAGAACTCACCGTCCGCGCCCTGGTCGATGAAGCGACGGAACGGGCGGTCACGCGACTGGCCCCGCTACTGGATGACCCTCACCCCGTGGTGCGCAATGACGTCCGCCGATCGCTCATTGATCTAGCTTCCGATAAGCAACTTCAAACCACGATTCTCGACGCCGGCATGGAGACTCTGAAAAAGGGGTCATGGCGTGGCAAAGAGCAAGCCGTGATCCTGCTGACCGCCTTGGATCACAAGCCGGCCGCCATGCACTTTCTTTCGCTCGTCAATTTCGATCGACATGAAGTATTCGAAGCGGCGGCTTGGGGCCTGAAAAAGCTTGCCGTTGCCGATACGCTGGATGGAATGTTTCAGAAACTCCAGGAAGAAATGCGTTATCGCGAGAGCGGGCGGCCCGGCATACAATCCAGTGACAAGCAACTCGCCCATTTGCTGGAGGCCCTGGGGGCGATGAAATATGAACCCGCGATTCCGGAACTGGTCGCGCACATTCCCAAGTCCGCCGAGGGCGGCACGGCCTCCCCTTATGGCAGGTACTCGCGCACGGCGGCTGTCTGGGCGCTGGGGCACTTGTACACCGGGAGCAACGATGCGGAAATAGGAAGACAACTCGCGGGCCGACTGGCCGACACCAGTTTCACGCCCGCCGAGTTTTTGGAAGTGCGCCAGCACGCCGCGATCAGCCTAGGACGAATGAAAGCGGTCGACCAGTTGCCCGTTCTCGAGAATTTCCAAGCCCGAGGTGGGCTGGGGCCGCTATATAAGCACGCCGCCAACTGGGCGATTCACAAGATCACCGGACGCGAATTTCCAAAAATCCGCACCCGGCCGATCGGAGGCCGCAATCCTGAATTCTTGCAGCTCATCCCGCGGGAGGAGGATTGAGATTGGTGAAAGGATGCGCAACAACAGAGTCGGGAGGCTCTTCGCCCGGCGAGAGTGACTCCGGACACCTTTGCGGTTCGACCTTTTTCAGATCACGCCACCTCTAGTTCTCGTAGACGGGTCGATATCATCGTTTTCCCATCTGCGTTCCCATTCATCGATGAGCTTGCGCAGGTCTGAAGCTGAAGACTCTTGGCTGGCCTTGGAATTTGGTGAGGAGATGTTCTTCAGGTAGGTGGCCAGTGGCGCGCGCAAGTAGGCTGCTAGAAAACAACACAGCACGGCGAATGCAAGGAATCGCCGCAGGCTGAATTGGGCAATGCTACGTCGATAAACCATGCGTCACTCCAGATGATTGGTTGACGCATCCTAGCGACAGATCTACATCAACAGAAGACGATTTTCGCCCTGTCAAGCGTTTGTTGACGGATTCCCCGTCGCACCATGCGGACCGTTGCGAACTTCCAGTTATGCGCGGCGTGAGGCTCACGTCGTTCGCCCCCTAGTGCTTTGTCACAGCTAAGAATTAGGGTTAGTTGAGTTCGCCAGGGGTGCCACTGGCGTCTCGCCAGTGGACGCT
>JAJDEH010000340.1 GCA_029259935.1 Planctomycetota bacterium | reverse complement strand
ACCTGCGCGCCCTCGACGGGCCGGTGATTTGGATGTCCGGGTCCGAAGCAGTCGCCATTCGGATCGGACAAATGCACGTTGCCCGAAATCTCAATCGGTTTGGCTTCCGCAAAGTCGTAAGCCAGGGCATGCTGGTCGCTTTCCGAAATGCTGATTTCGCTGATGATGTTCGTGGGATCGGTAGGATCCACTTGCCCCGTGGGCAGGATTCCGGTACTGGTGGCGACGACGCCCGGAATGGCACCGACACTGATCGGAAAATCGCCGGGCTGCATCTCGACAACGCGGTACATCCCCGGTGCCAGCGCCAGTCCGTCGTTGATTCCAAAACTGTATTGGCCGCTGCCATCGGTTAGCGTTGTCACTGATTGGTTGCCAGCGTCAAGAACGGCGGTAAACGAACCGCTCGTCGGCGACTGATAGTACAGAGCCAGCTCGACATTTCCGATTCCCTCGTCGCCAATGTCACGGATCAAATCCATGTTGCGATCGTGAAATACGGTGCCGGAAATGGTGATGGGCTTGGCTTCGGCGAAATCGTAAGCCACGGCATGCTGGTCGCTTTCCGAGATGCTGATTTCGCTGATGATGTTCGTCGGATCGGTGGGGTCAACCTGTCCCGTCGCGACGACGCCCGTACTGGTGGCAACGACGCCGGGAATGGCACCGACGCTGATCGGGAAGTCGCCGGGCTGTGTTTCAACCACGCGGTAATTTCCCGGCACCAAAGCCAAGCCATCGTTAATGCCAAAATTGTATTGGCCGCTGCCGTCGGTTAACGTGGTCACCGGTTGGCTGCTCGCGCCCAAGACGGGGATAAACGAACCGCTGGATGGCGACTGGTAGAACAGAGCTAACTCGACATTCTCGATTCCTTCGTCGCTGGCGTCGCGAATCAGATCCATATTACGATCGTGAAACACGGTTCCGGAAATCGTAATCGGTTTGGCTTCAGCAAAATCGAAGTTCACGGCTTGATGGTCGCCGAAGGGGATGAAAATCTCGCTGATGACGTTCGTTGGATCGGATGCGTCCACGAGACCGCTTGGAGCTGCCGGTCCCGGACTGTTGATCGGGCTCACCGCACCGGGGATCGCGCCAACGCTGACTTCGAAGTCGGCTGGCTGAGTTTCGACCACGCGATAGAAGCCAGGCGCGAGCAGCAAACCGTCGTTGATGCCAAAGCTGTAGTCGCCATTGGAATCCGTGACCGCGGTCGCGGTTTGGCCGTTGGAATCCAGTACATCATCGTACGTGCCGCCTGCGTTTTCCTTGTACTGCAGAGTTAGCACGGTGCCGGCGATTCCTTCGTCACCCGCGTCCTGCACGAGATTCAAGTCGTGATCGTGAAAGACGGTGCCTGAAATTTCGATCGGGCGGGGCGTGAGTTCCAGGTTGATGACGGCCCCGGCGGTGCGGTCGGCTTGGCCGTTGCCTTGGGCATTGTTGAAATTATCCGCCGACATCTTGTTCACCAGCGGCGTACTCTGCACATTGGCGTCGTACCGATTCCAAAAGACGCCATCTTCGGTCCCTTGAAGATTGGCCGCCACATTGGGGTCGGTCAGATCGGGCGTGACTTGCACCGGATCGACGAAGAAGTTGCGATCGGTAAACGTGCCGGCCAGCGTCGACAATTCAAACTCCGCACCGGATGCGATGGGATCGTCGCTGAATCCAAGATCGTGGTCCACATCGATCGTGAAAACCAGTTTGTCGCCGGCCTCGAAGTTGTCCACCGCGATGTTCAAGGAATGGCCGCCGTCGACGACGTTAACGCTTTGAATATCCGTCGCGTTCAGGCCAATGCTGTTCGTGGCATCGAATTGAAAGTCGAAACTGGGCGCGGGGCCGTCGCCGCCGAGTTGCGTATCAAAATAGACAATCGAATTGGCTTCGATCGAAATCTCCGACAACTGCGTATCTGCCGAACCACCTTCGAACGTGACTTCAAAGACGTCGGCGCCGCTGTCATTGCCGCTGTCCGATTCGTAATAGGTCGCCCCCAAAAATACCGGATCCGCGTTCAACATGCGGCGCGATTCCATCGTCTCGAACCGGCACTTGCGCTGGCCGTGCGACTGGTCGAGCCTGGAGTGCTTTCCCGACAATCGCACGAGCTGCTTGCTGATGGACGAAATCTTTCGCAAAAGACCCACGGTATTCTCCTTAATCTGTGGTCGTTGTCTTATCGGCCCTCTTCGGCGCTGGGCAACTAGAGCCGCATCCCGCGGTGACCTACTTGATCACGTCTCCTGGCAGGGAGCCAATGATCGTGGATGGAACTCCTTGTTCGATCGCGGCGGGGATTTTCCAAACTCGCATGGTCGTGTCGAAACTTCCCGAAACCAGCATGCCCGGTGCCGCTTTCAATTCGGTCACGCTGCCCGTGTGAGCGCGAAGATGCCCAATTTCCATTTTGGTTTTCAGATTCCACAAGCGAATCAAGTTATCGGTGCCTCCCGTTGCCAGTTGTCCCGGGGCGTACATGGCGAGTGTCCGAATTTTGGCGGGCAGCCTGGGCAGGCTGAAGGTTTCTTCGCCTTGCAGGCTGGTCACGCGAATTGACCGGTCTTCGCTGCAAGAGATGACGGACCGGCCGTCATGCGTGAAGATGAGGTCGTAGACACGGCGGCGATGAGCCTCGAGGTCGCCCATTGTCTTGCCGCCGGCGGCTTCGTACAGCCGGATCTTGCCGCTGCGCCCCGCGGCGGCCAGGATGCTGTCGTCGGGCGAAAACGCTAACGCCCGCATGTCGCTGCAAGGGCATTCCAGCTTGAGCATTTGGCGGCCCGATCGAGTTTCATAAACTCGCAGTTGTTTTTCAAAACCGGCGGCGGCCAGCCACTGGCCGTTGTGACTGAAAAGGATCTTGGCAATCGCTTCGTCGTGGCGGGCAAACACGCGCAGTTGGTTGCCGGTTGCCGTATTCCAAAAGATGATCTGGCGGTCGTTGCCCGCCGAAGCCAAGATCTTTCCATCCGGTGAGAAGGCCGTGGTGCGAATCCAGTCGGTGTGGCCCGTCAGCCGGTGGACCAGTTGCTGCGTCGCGGCGTCCCAAATATGTATTTCGTGGCCGTCCCCGGCCCCCGCGATCATGGTTCCTCCGGGTTGCAAGCTGATGGCGGTAATGACCGACGATCGGTTATTCACTTGGCTCGTTTTGAGCTGAATGACCCGGCTTGGCCATTCTAGGCGAGGGCTTGCCGCCCGGATGTGGGAGCCGTAAATCAGTGCGATCGCACCGCACAAGAAGAACCGTGAGGCCGTGGAAAAAGTGTAC
>JAJDEH010000339.1 GCA_029259935.1 Planctomycetota bacterium | reverse complement strand
ATGTATGTGGCGGGAACGCCATCAAAAGTCGGTCCAGGAGTGCTGGGGGGAACGAATGGCGGTATCGCGCCGCCCAACAATGTTCCGGGCGGGAAGCGGTCGATGGTGCCGTCGCCCCAATCGATCACAATCTCGAAGTTGACGCCGGCCGGGTCCAGCAAGCGAAATTCCAGAAAAGCGGAGCCGTTGGATGGCACATCCGAGCCACCTTGAGAGACCGGGCTGATGGTCAAAAAGTCTTTGATGTTGGGCGTGGCGGGGTCAATTGGATCGAATGACTGGTCGCTAATCTTCCCCGTGTCGGTTTCAATTTCCATGCCCGCCGCGACGCGAATGTCGCCGCCCGCAAAGCCTATAATCCGGCCATCGCCGTTGCCGGCCGCGCCATCTTTAGTGATCACGAATCCGTTAAGATCCAAGTCGCCGCCGGCTGTCAAGGAAATGTTGTCGTCGCCGGTGTTGGTAAGGTCCCCGTTGAGCGTTAAGTCGCCACTTGCTTTCAGCGTGACGTCGCCTCCGCCCGAGGTGACCACCACCGCGCGGCCATTGCCGTCGACCAATCCCGCGCCGATGCCGCCTAGATTGAGGTCGCCCGTGTTGACAACGTGAACTCCCGCGCCCGCGCCGCCATCGACTTCCAAGTTGCCGGCGGCCGCGCCGCTGGAAAGTGTCGTCTCGATCGGATTGGCAAGCGTCCCCACGCCCGAACCGGCCACGACTAACAGATTCGCCGCCGAAACGTCGTTGGCACCGCTGGCGTCGCCGTCTAGAACGGCACCGGCCGCGCGGATAGTGACATCGTCGTCGAGCGCCGTGGTGGCTCCCACCAGCACGACATCACCCGATGCTGTTGTCGTGTAGCTGACATCGCCGGCTCCGTCCGCGGTAACGGCGATGCCGGCAACGATCAGATCCGCGCCAGCGTTTGTCAGCGTGATGTTATCCTCGGCGTCATCCGGCGTGCCGTCACCGGTGGTGCTGACCGTGTTAAACCGCGCGCTGCCGCCGCCCGCCTGATTGAAGACCACGTTGCCGCCGCCCGTTTGCGACAGCACATCGACAAGCACACTGGTGGAGAGCCCATTGTTGATGCGAATGTCGCCGCTGGTTCGGTTGCTGACCAGATCGAAGTTCGATACGGAGGTGACAAGCGGGGAACTATCGCCGATCCCGGTATCCGCCAACAACCGGGCCGACCCGCTCGCCCCGCCAGCCTCGACAACACCAACTCCGCTGCGAGCAATCTTGCCGTTGCCGTTTTGTGCGTCGAGAGAAATCGTCCCGTTGCCATCGCCCACATTGCCCGTGGCAGCCGCGACACTCTTGATATCACCGCCAGCGATGTCGATGTCCGCCACGTTGGCCGTGAGCGTCACGTTGCCATCTTTGCGGGCCAAAATGTCGGAATTGATCAGGAACGAATCGGCGCTGGACGTGATATCACTGCCGGTTGTTGACAAACCGCTCAGCCCCATCACGTCACCGACGGTCAAGGCGACTGCGTTCACAAACCGGATATCGCCAAGAGATTCGACGGCAAGCGTCATTACCTCGTTGGACGATTCAAGAGTCACCTTGCCGTCTGACCGTACGCCCAATTGATCGGCGATGATCGCTCGGCTTTGCGTGACGTCGCCTCCCGCGTTGATAAACAACTTGCCCGCCACCGACGCGCCGTCCAGGTTGAGGTCGTCTTTATCCGCCAGCACGGCTTCGCCCGCGCTGGTGATGGTGACATCACCTTGAAAGTTGTTGGCCACATTGTCCAACACAATGGTGCCGTTGCCGGCGTCAAGTTGCGTCGTACCGGCGACACTTAGCGAGCCTGTTTGGGCAATTTCCTCGGCCGTGACGGACAGTTCATTGACTTGCAATCCAGCAGCCACGTTGAAGTCAACACGATCGGCACCTCCATTTCCTGAAATCGTTAGACTCGCGGAAAACCCGCTGTCGATTGAGTCGATGGAAATCGTGTCGTCGTCCACGGCATCGCCGATGATGATCAATTCGTCGCTGGGACTGACGAACGTCAGACTCTCCAAGCCGGCGGAAGGCGTCACGGTCAGCATTCCGCCGCCGGCATCGGTTACCGTCGTGGTCATCGGACCGTTAATCGCATTTGCAGGGTCGATCGTGACCGTTACCGTCGTCAAGGTCGAATTGACGATAACCGGTTCTAGATGGGAAAAATCAATCGGCGCGGTCCCTTCAAAGCTCAATCTGCCCGCGCCAACACCCGTCGCGCTGTAGGTTAGATCCCCGAATGTTCCGCCACTGACGGTCAGAACATCGAAGCCACCCGCCCCGCCATCGTAGTCAATCATTCTAGTGAACGCTCCGCCCGAAAAATCGACGTTCAGTACGTCATCACCGTCCATGCCGTGGAAGATAATCTGACCCGTGAACGAGGCCAGCGGCACGCGGACCTCGGACCGGTCGGCGTTGCTCAAGCGGCGGTCCAGCGAATGGTTGGCATCCGTGATCACCACTTCATCGGTGTTTACATCAATTCGCACGGTCAAGTTGGCATCTTGTCCCACGCCGTCGAAAATCTCCAAATCCCCATTGGCGTTGATCGAGAAACTTGTGAACACTTCCGACGCTAGAAACAGTTCGGTGCTTCCATCCGGGTTGCCGCCGGTCACCAAGTCGCCGTCGGAAAGCAGGGCGACGAAACGTCCATTGCCGCTGATGGACGCCATGCCGGTGCTAGCGCCTGTCGCCGCGGTTACTTGGGCCAGTTCGTCGAACGCCGCGTCGAAAAAGAAGATTTGCTCGTCACTATTTGAATTCCCAATCAGATCCCCATCTGATTGAAAGGCAACCCGAGCGCCATCGCCACTGATGGACGGATCGACCGCGAACTCGAGATTCGTCGTATCTGAAATCTGGGTAAGTCCACCCGTTGCGCCGTTCAAGTCCAAGAGGAAGACTTCATGCGACCCGTCAGAATTTTCTCCCGTATGATCGGCATCCGACTGAAAGGCAATGACTGTTCCGTTATCACTGATGTCCGGTCGAACACTCTGCCCCCACGACGAACTGGTGACTTGTGCGACATCAAACTGAGACGAAGCGTTTTCAACCGCGCGAAAGATCTCGAAGGTGCCGCTGGCATCGGATTGGTACGCAATGATGGTCCCATCCGCGTTGATCGAGGGGTTGAGTTCCGTCGACCCCGTCGAACCGCTCACAAACTGAAATTGAACCGTCGGTTGATTCAAATCGAGCGAGGTGACTTCCGCGCGAACAATAGCCGGATCGGTCAGCGTCCCGCCAAATAACGAATCGCTGGTGGTCGAAAAGGCGACAAAGAGTGAGTGATTGTCAGCATCAAATGAGCTAACGTCGGGATTCTCACTGCTTCCTTCTAGTGTGTCGGTGAGTTGATGGAATGAGATACTGTTAAGGTCAGCGATATCCGCCAGAAATATCTCTTGGTTGCCGTCCGTGTTGAGCGACGCATGGTCGCCGTCCGAGTCGAAGGCAACAAATCTACCGTTGGGTGAAAGCGTTGGATTCGCGAGGTCGACATTTGCCTGCTGCGTGATTTGCGTGATGGAGTCGGTAGGCGAATCGAAAATGAACAATTGACGGTCGCCCTGCCCATCATCCGCGGTGAAGGCGATTCTTGTACCATCTTCGTTGGCCGCCGTGGCATCAACATCCACGTCGACCAAATCGGTGATCTGCGAAAGTAGGAAATCGGCATTCAGAACTCGCCGTTCCTCCAGCCGAGTGACGAACAGATCGACGAAGGGATCGGGGGACGCCGCGCGGCGTTCCGCAATGGTGGTGCGGCGTAGAAATCGGTTCATCCAGTCGAATAATGCCATGGGCCTACAAGGGCGGAATTACTGCCGTGGCCATCGCCTCGCCGTGTCTCCGCACACTCACGCGGCAGATGGGGCGAATCTAGACCGTGACAGATCGTAAGTGGACAAGGCCGCCTCACCTAGGTTGAGACGAGACGGAAAACAAAGAGGCGACGTCACGAGATTTATTACTTCTCGATTATCATTGCCACCACCAATGGATGTCAACAATTCGCTGAGTTGGCAAACTCGATACAGTCAGCATAATTCTCACCCCGCGTCCCCTAAATCGGCGAGTATTGTGTGGGCGGCGTTGTAGCCGGGCAGTCCCGTAATGTTGCCACTAGGATGGCAGCACGATCCACATAGGTACAAACCATCAAGATGTCCCCGATAATGCCCGGCCCCCGGAAACGGCCGATTATACCCAACTTGACCGGCCGCGAACGCGCCCACCAGCAAATCGCCTTCGCGCATATTCCACAGAGTTTGCTCGACGTCGAGCGGACTGCGGCTGAAACTTGCCAAAGGGGACTGCACGTTCGGGGCGTATTGGCTCCATAATTCCAGCATCTGTTGGCCGTGTCCTTCCCGCGCCGACTGCCAGTTTTCTGCATCTCCGTCGAGGTGGTACGGCAACTTCTCCCACATGAAGGCGGTGTGTTTTCCAGCGGGGGCTTGCGAAGCGTCAAATTGCGACGGGCACGTACCCCACATCACCGTGGGAGGAATCGTACCCCGCTCATGATGTTCGACGATCTCAGAGAATTGATCCACATGCTCCAACCCAAGTAGGACCATGAATGCCGACTTAAGGTCGGGGTTGGATTCCGCGGCCAAGTATTGCGGTGCTTCGTCTAGGTTCAGATTCAACGCGAACAGAGGTGCGAGTTGGTTGTATTGAAAATGGCGTGCTTTTTCGATCCACTCGGGCGGCAGATGTTGTGCGTCGATCAATTCCAAGAAGGTCTGCTGCGGGTTGAGGCTCGATGCGATTAGCTTTCGAGCGCGAATGGTGGTTCCGTCGGCGGTCTTCACGCCCACCGCGCGGCCGCCCTCGACGAGGATCTGTTCCGGTTGGGTCTCAAGCCAAATCTCACCACCAGCCTGCTCGACCGCGGTAACCAATGCTTCCGCAAGTCGTTTGGATCCACCCAAACACAATTGAGCCAAACCGTCGCTGGCAAGTAAGGCGGGAATGTGGTGCCCGAACCCCGGCAGCCGCAGATCCACCTCGCGCAGGCCGTTAAAGAACAACAGCCCGGCTTGAATCGCCGGGTGCTCGAATTCGCGCAGTACAAATTCCAGCGGAGACAATTCGCTGGTCTCCAGCAACAACCGCCCTGCGGCACTGTTTTCTAGATTGGCTCGGCGCACATCCGCGGGAACAGGAGGCGCTTGCGCCTCGGGAATAAGGATATCGCGTACGATCGGTCGAAATCGGTCACGCCATTGGCAAACGGTTTCGGCATCTTTCTCGCTGAACCGAGCAAAGGACGCCGCGGTACGATCGAAGTCTTTCCACCACTCTAGCGAGCGGCCATCGCGCAGCAGCATGGCGACATTGAGTTCCGGTTCGACGTACTGGGCACCGAGTTGGTGCAGATTCAAGTCGGCATACCAGGGCATCTGGTCGAGCGCGCGATGAAATACGGCATGCGTGTTGTGCAGAAAGCCGGAACCAGACGGGTATTCGACTGTCGCCAATCCGCCTCCCGCGACGTCGCGCCGTTCCAAACAAACGGTCGACAACCCCGCCTGCCCCAAATAGGCCTGGAGGATGAGCCCGTTGTGTCCTGAACCGAGGATAATGGCGTCGAAGATCTCAGACATGGGTGCGTCTCGAACATGCGAAGTGTGAAATCAAATTGGCCGAATTCGTGAATTCAGGAGCACATTCTTACACGCTGACCGGTGGCCTGCCAGCGCCGGGTCACGTCAACCTCCCCGCCTGAGCGTGAATTACCAGTCGCGGAATATGTAGCGGCAAGTGCAATAATGCTCCACGGATTGCCAGCGGCCGTCCGACTTGAAACAGTATTCCCACTAGACCGGTCTGAGCAAAGGAATGCGAAGATGGCGGCTTTTAGCCTGTTTCAGTACTTACGTCTTGCCTACTTTTCCCAACCCGCAAATGAGCGGGGAATCTACGGAGCGATTCGTAAGATTCGTGCCACCAGGCTTGTCGAAATCGGCGTTGGGATGGGGGTGCGTTCCAAGAGGCTCGTACAGACCGCTCAGCGATATGCGGGCGATTCCCAAGTTGCTTACTGCGGCGTCGACCTGTTCGAAGCCCGCTCGTCACACGACCCCGGGTGGACCCTCAAGCGGACTCACCGGGAATTGACGGCCATTGGGGCGAAAGTCCAATTGATCCCGGGTGATGCGACCATGGCCCTGATGCGCTCGGCCAATTCGTTGGCTGGAACCGACCTCATTGTCATCGGAGCCGATCAAGATTTTGAGTCGGTGGAACGGGTCTGGTTCTATATGCCGCGCATGCTGCACGAAAACTCACGAGTCTTCGTGGCGGCAGGGCAGGCCGATGGTCGATTTCTCGAATTCAGCTTCGAGGACGTTTCAAAATTGGCGGATGCCGGTAGACAGCAGCGGCGGGCAGCCTAAATCGACAGCTCATTCTCCGGGCGTTGGTCACTGCAAGTGTTTACATGATAAAGATTTGCCGCATGACGTCCGTTGGTAACCAGAATGCAATTTGACGCGCGGATTAGGCCTCCAATTGAAATGATCGCCTTAACATATGGAGTATTCCAGGCGCACGGAATCTGGTTGGGCATCCAAATTGCATTGTAAATCTTACGAACTCGCAAGTTCGACTGCGGGGTTGGGACTGAGAAGAGTCTGCTGTTTACGGAAGACAATCAAACGTCGACCATAAATCCACCGAAAAAGGCTGCGAGTTCACAGGTTGAAGCTCTTCGGAACAAAGAGTGGCAAATCTGGATGAAGAGAAGAGGTTGCTTGAGCCACGGCTTAAGTAGGAACATCAGGCGAGTTGGGAATCCGGATTTCCAACTCGCCTGTTCTATTTAACTGTATCATTCTGCAACATTTGTATCATAATTGCACACTCGCAGCTAATCACCCCCCTCTGGGTGGATCACGAAGTTGACTCTTTCACGGTCGTCATTAAGATGAACGAACAATTTCCTCACTTTTCACTTTGTAAAGTGAGTACATCCTCTTAACTACCTCGTTCATAGTAACAGTTGGAAGTCCATTTACCTGCTTGTGAGGAATGTCATGTCATCGGATGCTTCTGCCCGCAAAAGATTTGGGCTGATTGGTCTCGGGATTGGTTGTTTGTTGCTGATGCTACTTGCCAAGGCCTCGACCGCCGCGCCGGACAAGACGGCTTCCAACGCAAACCTTCCGCAAGTCCAGAAGATCAACGAGCAGACGCGTCAGACTTGGCAAGAGTACGACCTGCGTCCTTCGGCCAAGGCTTCGGACGGCGAGTGGTGCCGGCGGGTCTACTTGGACGTCATCGGACGCATTCCCACCGTTGTGGAAGTGAAGGCGTTCATGGGAGACCGAGACCGCAACAAGCGTCTCAAGCTTCTCAACACGCTTCTGTACGACGATAAATACACCGAGGAATACGCTCGCAACTGGACCACCTTGTGGACCAATATTTTGATTGGCCGCGCTGGTGGCACCGAGCGAAATAGTCTGACGAGCCGCCAGGGGATGCAGAAGTACCTTCGCGACTCGTTCGCCCGCAACAAGCCTTATGACCGTATGGTTTACGAGTTGGTCACCGCGAAGGGCGCGACAGCGCCTGGTTCGCAAGACTTCAACGGCGCCACGAACTTTCTGGCAATGAAGGTCAACGATGAAGACGGCACGCTGGCAACCGCCGCCACCGCGAAGATCTTTATGGGCCTGCAAGTGCAATGCACGCAGTGTCATAACCATCCGTTCAACGATTGGAAGCAGCAAAAGTTCTGGGAGTTCAACGCCTTCTTCCGTCAAACTCGTGCTCTGCGACGCTTCGTGCCGGGCACCCGTGATGTTCAGGCGGCGGAATTGGTAAGCCAAGATTTTGCTGGTGAAGGCGGCAGCCCGCTGGAAGCGGAAATCTATTACGAGATGCGTAACGGCACGTTGAAAGTGGCGTACCCGACGTTTATCGATGGTACGGCCATCGGAAAAAGCGGCCTCGTGGAAGACGTAAACCGTCGAGATGAACTCGGCAAGTTGATTGTCAAATCCGAATACATGGACAAGATGGTCGTCAACCGTATGTGGGCCCACTTCATGGGCTATGGATTCACCAAGCCGATCGACGATCTCGGTCCGCACAATCCCGCTTCGCATCCTGTGTTGCTGGATTACTTAGCTGGCGAAATTCGCTCGAACAGCTATAACCTCAAAGAACTTGTGAAGTGGATCGCTTTGAGCGAACCCTACGCCTTGTCGAGTCGTTCCAATTCGTCCAACGCACAGGACGATCCTTTGTTGGGCGAGCCTCCCAAGTTCAGCCATTTTTATCTTCGTATGATGCGGGCTGAAGAACTTTACGAGTCGATGCTGGTGGCCACGCAGGCTCAGCAGACACGCGGCAACTACGAAGAGCAAGAGCGGACCAAGACTCAGTGGCTGCAGCAGTTTGTCACCGCGTTTGGAACGGACGAAGGCGACGAAACTACGACGTTCAACGGAACGATTCCTCAGGTGCTGATGATGTTCAATGGCGACCTTGTCAAGCGAGCCACGGGCACGGAGAAAGGGAGCATGTTGTGGGAAGTGTTGAACAGCAAAACTAGTTCACGTCAAAAGATTAATGATCTCTTTTTGGCGGGGCTGGGACGGCAGCCGACCTCGAAAGAAGTTGGCATTGCCAACGCTCTGCTTGTGGAGCGTGCCAAGGAGAGCAAGGGTAACGTGAACGCCGCCGGCGTCGGGGCGTTGCAGGACATCTGGTGGGCAGTGCTCAACAGTAACGAATTTATCTTCAACCACTAAGTCGTCTTCAGTTAACCACATTTCAGTTTTACCAAGTTTTTGACACCACACTGATCGCTTCGATACGGGAGAAAAGAATTATGAGAATGCAAACGCCGACGGGAATGTCTCGCCGACACTTCATGCGACACGTTGCGGGCGCTTCCGCCTTGACGGTTCCTGCCTTGACGATGGGTCACACTTTGCAGACTCATGCGGCCGACATGAAGAAACGCCGCAAATCGGCGATCATGCTCTGGATGGGCGGCGGTCCGTCGACAATGGACATCTGGGATCTAAAGCCCGGCGCGGCGACGGGTGGACCCTTCCGCCCAA
>JAJDEH010000338.1 GCA_029259935.1 Planctomycetota bacterium | reverse complement strand
ATGAACTGTTTGGTGACCAACTCACTGCCATCCTCGATGAATTGAACGTGAGGTTGGCGGCATGAGCGAAGCCACCAGTCTTCCAATCGGATGGGCAAGAGTCCGGGTAGATGATGCGATTACGGCTCCCGTCGTGTATGGCATTCTTCAGCCCGGTCCCAATCTCGACGATGGAGTTCCATACGTTCGCCCTACCGAGATCGAGAACGACATCATCCAAGTCGACGAACTTCGTCGAACGTCGACCGCCATCGCAAAGCGGTACGAACGCTCTCGAATTGATTCCGATGATATCTTGCTTTCGATTGTCGGCACGATCGGTAAGGTCGCACTTGTCCCTCCGACGATCGCCGGGGGGAATATCACGCAATCATCCGCGCGCCTTCGAGTCGATCGTCGAATTGCCGAACCCAGATACGTTGCTTGGGCGCTAAGGTCACCGCATCTACGGAATCAGTTCGACAGAGTTCGTCTTGGAACGGCAGTCCCGCGGCTCAATATTTCCCACGTTCGCGATTTGGAATTGCCAATCGCCCCGCTCAACGAACAGCGTCGCATCGTCGCCAAGATCGAGGAACTGTTCTCCGACCTGGACGCCGCCGTGGCGGCGCTGACGCGGGCGAAGGCGAATCTGAAGCGCTACCGCGCCGCCGTCCTCAAAGCCGCCGTCGAAGGCCAGCTCACCGAAGCCTGGCGGGCCGAACATCCCGACGTCGAACCGGCCGACAAGCTCTTGGGTCGCATCCTCGCCCAACGCCGCCAAAAATGGGAAGCCGCCCAACAAGCCAAATTCGCCGCCGCCGGCAAACCACCACCCCAGAACTGGCGAGCCAAGTACGTCGAACCCAAACCGCCCGACACGACCGGATGGCCGGAACTGCCCGACGGCTGGTGTTGGGTTTCGGTTGACCAGTTGCTGACCGAGCCGACATGCAACGGGATTTCAATTAAGGGGACGGATTCACCTCCCGGCGTCCCTGCGCTGAGGTTGAACTCCATGACGGCAAACGGCTTTGACTTTAGTCAACGCCGCTACATTCCCATCTCCGACGAACTCGCTACCGCGTTGGCGGTCAAGCCCGGCGACATTTTTGTATCGCGAGGAAACGGCTCACTTCACCTCGTTGGCCGTGCCGTCCATGCGCAAAACCCGCACGAACTCATCGTTTTCCCGGATACGATGATCCGTGTGAGAATCGTCGAGTCAGACGTGTTGCGGAAATTCGTAAACCACGCTTGGGCGGCACGCGTCATTCGGCGGCAAGTTGAAAAGAGAGCGCGAACGACAGCTGGCATCTACAAGATTTCTCAACGAGACGTGGAAGCGTTTGCTCTTCCGATGCCGCCCGCCTTGGAGCAGGAGCAGGTCGTCGCCGAGGTTGATGAGTCGATGACGCTGATTTCCGTTGCCGAGCACCAAGTCGACGACGCACTGTTCCGCGCTGCCCGCCTTCGCCAAAGCGTCCTCAAGCAAGCCTTCGAGGGCAAGCTGGTCGCGCAAGACCCTGCGGACGAACCAGCCGACGCGCTGATTAAGCGCGTTTCTCGCCGGAGTCCACAGGCAAGCGATTCAGGAGCCGCGCGGCCCCAGAATGCGAAACGGCGACGGAAATTTCACAGCCCTCAGTCAAAGGAAACGACGTAATGGGAACGCTCACCGCCGAGCAACGTGACCGCGCCTTGGAGGCGATGAGGAGCTACCTCGCCGCTCCGAAGGATTCCGGCGGCAAAACTCCGGCCGAAGTGGAGAGAGAGTGCGATGAACGCCGTGCTAATCTCATTGATGCTGAACTGAAGCCGCTAGTCGTTGGCTACTTAGCAGCGGATGTGCCGCTGCCAGGATTCAAGTCGCGCGTCGATGGTCTCAATAAGCGCAATGAGCTTTGGGGTTTCAAGGGCATCAAGGGGCAGATGTTCTTCAACATGCTCATTAATGTCGCGAGCGATATCGGTGAATGCGACCAGGAAATCAAGGCGGCGATAGACAAGCCCGCAAATGAAGAAATCGCCAGCAGTCGGATAAAGACCTTTCATAGCTACGTGAGGCGAATTGGCGACGAGCACGTTGATGGAGGTGGCTCAAAGCAGGGCCGGCCAAAGGTCGGGAGCATCCCTTTTTTTCTCTCGTACTTCTGGCAAATCCAGGATCGCGACGCTTGGCCGGTGTTCTATACCAACAGCGTGAACACCATGATCGACCTGAATCTTTGGCAACCGACCGACGATCCGGCCGCCGACTATTTGGCATACAAGCACCTTTACGAGGAACTGGCCGGCCTGTTCACGAAGGAATTCGGCCAGCCTCTTGGCTTATACGACGTGGAGCATATGTTCTGGTTCGTCGGCAGCAATCCCTACGGCGAAAGCAAGTCAACGAATGGGGACTCGTCCACGAATCGAACGCCTCGCCCGACAGGCGGGACCGAGTACATTGAATCCAATTCACGACTTCCCGAGTCCTATGTACCGCCGATAGTCGCAATACTGCCACGCATGGCGAAGAATGAGCCAGGTCTCGAAGAGGCGGCAAAAGCATCAGGGACGAGCCTCGTCCGAGCCTTCGAGAAGAGCATCAATGCGGCCTTCACGATGCTCGGCTACGACACGAAACTCCTCGGCCAAGGACAGGGGCGCGTTCCCGACGGCTTAGCGGTCGATCACGACAACTCATATGCCATTTTGTGGGACGCAAAAATCCGGCAAAACGGCTACAGCATGGGCACGGACGATCGTGTGATTCGAGAGTACGTCACGACGCAAAGTCGTGAACTTAAGCGGCGGCGACCGCTACGCAATATCTACTATCTCATCGTGTCCAGCGGCTTTCACGACGACTTTGACGACCTAATCCGATCGTTGAAGATGGAGACAGACATCAGCGAAGTTTGCCTACTTGAGGCCGCGGGGCTGGTTGCGATGGTTGACACCAAGATGCGGAATCCCCTGCAAGTAACGCTCGGTGCGGATGG
>JAJDEH010000337.1 GCA_029259935.1 Planctomycetota bacterium | reverse complement strand
GACTCGAACGAACTGGTAAGTTCCATCGTAGGCGGCTTCCGTGCCAGAGAAATTGAAAGGTAAGATGGTCAATTTCAATTGTCACGGGCCGCCTTTTTCGCGCCAATACCAGTCACGAAAAGTGCAAAACAGGAACTAAGGTCAAGGTGTAAGTCACTGCCGGCATGACGAATGACCGGCAACGACAATTGACTGGCAACACAGTGATGTATGGCCATCCGCCGTCGAATTCCGGACAATGTTCACATTAGTCCCGACCATCGGTTGCCAACCCGGCAAGGAGTCCATTATGAGGATCGACCGCAGTGACCGGAAGTTCGTTTTTGTGCTGCTTACCGCATCATTGGCTGCTTCTGTAGGCGCTGAGGAAACAAAGCGGCAGGAAAAGGACGGCGACAAGACCCAAGACTATTGGGCAACGGTCGGCAAGGGCGCACTCCGCTTTGAAGAGCGGAGTTTCGGCGAGTGGCGACAGATCCTGGCAACGGATCTTAGTCCCGTCACGCGGACCAAGGCATGTCAAGCTCTCGGGGCTTTCGCTGCCAATGGGTATCAAGAAGAAGCGATAGCCGACATCTTGAAATTGCTGAGGCACGATGAAACGCATAGCGTTGCAGAGGCAGCATGTCGTGTGATGGAGCAATGCGGCGACGTGGGGCTGCCGCCTCTGCTGGAAATGCTCGCCCACCGGAGTCCCAGCGTGCGATTTGAGTCCGCGGAAGCGATTGGAAAATACGAGTCTCGATCCGCGGTACCCGCACTGATCACTGCGATACAAGACCGGAACCTCGGGGTGCGAGTCAAAGCTTGTGAGGCGTTCAAACGCATTATCAGCAAGGATGAGATGGGCACGCTTGCGGAGGTTGTCGTTCCGAAACTCGTTGAGATCATCAAAAGAGACGAGGCCAAGGTAGCCTCGCAAGTCTGCGAGTTGCTGTGCGTTTTTGGACCAAAGTCCGCGCCGGCAGTTCCGTCGCTAATCAAGGTCGCCACGTCTGAGTCACCTGACGGTTCGATCATCATCGTACAGTCGGGAGTGATCCTCAATGCTCGAATCCAGGCAATACATGCGCTAGGGAAGATCGGGGCTGAATCCGAAAGAGCTTTGCCGCTGTTGAAAGAACTTGGCGAAGGTTTCCATTTGCGGGAAGCGGCAGACAAAGCAATTGAAGAGATTGAAAGCGCGACCGAATCACCGCCTGCCTTCCCGCCTGCGCGGGAATGACGGAAAGCCCTGCGAGAACGCGGACATGCTGACGGCGATTCGGGGCTGCCATGCAAGGATGGACGAGCGGTCAGAGCACGCTCCCCAACGAGACATGAGCAGAACTCACGAGCACTGACCTCAAGACGCGACCGGGAAGTGGGGGTTTCCTGGATTGGCAGCCAGGGCGGACTAGGATACGCTCGGTAGTTCCGAGGGGCATCGCGCCGAGCTATTGAGATGTTACGGAAGCCATGAGTACCAAATCCTGCCGAAGCTGTTGTGTGAAGATCAATGTCACGGCGAAGAAGTGCCCTCATTGCCAAGCATTTCAGTCTCGGTGGATCCCGTGGCTCTTCACGCTGTCCGCGGCACTACCGCTCCTAATTATCCTGCCGGTGATCATCCCACTCTGGGCATACAGTACCGACTCCGATCCGCCCGAAGTGCAGTTCAAGGATGTGAAACATCGTCTGACGGTCACCGAGGCACGGCTCAAATACGATAAGCCGAGCGAAAAAGACAACGTGATCGTCGTTCACCGCGATGAACGACAGGCGTGGGTCTATTGCGTACTCAAGAACGGCACCGATCACCGCTGGGAAGATTTTGAGTTTCTCGTGGAATTCAAGAACGCCAACGGGGATCGCCTTGACCTGGACAATGTTTCGGAAAGCGTCACGTCCCAGCCACATTCCGATTTACGCCTCCGCTTGTCCTGCCGACTCGCGGTTGATCCTGATGAAGTTTCCGAGACCAAGGTGACCGTAACCAACGCCAGACTTCCATACAGGTAAGGCGCAATTCCCACACCCGCCAAGCCGTCACCTAGGTAACAGCATTGAATGTAAGTGTTGGCACTGAGTTAATCGATTATACTTACGCTGCGTTCTTTCTTACATCAAATGTCAACAGGCTGGGTTACGATGAATTCCGACAAGTTCACACCTCCCCTTTGCTTCGTTTGTCTTGCACTATTTTTCTATCCTCAAACTGGCCACGGCCAGGAGTTTCCGGATCGGGAGGGGAAGAATCAACTTGTAGTAACGAGTGAGTCGACACCGGTGTACACAATAGAACGTGGCAACCGAGTCACCGTGGCGACGGCGTACCAAGACACGTCCATTCAGTTTTTCTTAAAGGTGGGCGACGCTTACATGATCCCGTTCAAAAGCAAACGGGCTTACATCGCTGCGGCGGATATTAAGGTTGTTTCGCGAGAAAGAGTGCCGGGGTGGAGCGACGAAAAGAACCGCTTGCTGGAAGAAGCAGAAGAGCACATCGTTCTAGGAGGGCAGCGCAAGGGCGTCGGCGATTTCAAGGAGGCGGCGGCGCATGCTGCCATCGTCGTCAAGCGACTGAACGCCACTTATGGCAAGGATGACCCACTTTCCCTGCTCTATCTCGGAAACCTTGGCCTTGCCTATCTACAAGCCGGCCAATTGGAGCAGGCGTTGTCTTGTCTTGTGGAATCTGTGAAAGGCTTACGCCAGAAACGTGTCAAACCAGAATTCACTGCAACCATGCTTGGCAACCTGGCGAATGCGCAAGCCGCTCTGGGTGACGATGTTGGCGCGTTCAAGAATTTCGATGAGGCGATTGCGATCGCTGAAAAACACTTACCGGAAACACGACAGGCACTCGCAATTCTACTTAACAATGCAGCCCGAGTTCATTCCGATATCGGTTCCTATGAGAAGGCTCAGAGTTTGACCCTCAAAGCGCTGGAGATGGAAAAGGAATTGAATGGTACCGAGTCGCTTGGTTATGCGACGTTGGTGGCAAATGTGGCCGCGGTTTCTCAGGCCCAGGGGAATCTCGCGGACGCTCGAACTCAGACAGAAGAAGCGCTCGCATTGCAAATCAAGATACTCGGTGCGGAGCACCCCAGGGTTGCACTTACGCGCGCCAATCTCGCGTCGCTATTCTACGCTTTGGGCGACGTCAACAGGGCGATTGCGGTCAACAAGCTGGCGTTGAGTACCTTCAAAGAAAAACTAACGGTGAAACATCCGCAAACCATTGCCGCCATTCAACGTATGGGCAACTTTTACAACAAAGCGGGCGAACACACCCATGCGAAACAGTATTACCAGTTTGCCTTGAGCTTGAATCGGTCCGTATATGGCCCGGATCATCCGAAGACGATTGCCTCGGCGAGCAGCGTCGCCTTCTCCAAGACCGTGGACGGCAATCACGAAGAAGCGGCCCGCGAGTGCGAGGAACTTCTGGAGAGATTCGTACGCATGCACGGGGACGACCACCCGCTCGCCGAAGAGCTGAACGTCGTATTGAGCAACATTTACTTCGACTCGCGGCAGTTTGAAAAGGCGTCCGTGATCTGCGCGAAACGCGTTGAGGCTAACAGCAAAGTTCACGGGCCGGAGCATCCCACAGTTGCCGATTCACAGAATTTTTTGGCACTGGCGCTGGCCAAGTCAGATGACATGAAAAAGGGTCTGGAGTCTGCCATCGACGCTCGTCGAATCTATGCAAAGTGGTCCATCACAACGTTGCCGCATCTGAGCGAAAACGAACAACTCAAATTCCTAGCACGAGATAACGATTCCTTGAACAACGCGATGTCGATCGCGTTGCAAGTCAAAGGGCAAAGTTCGAAGGACCAAATTGCCACATGGGTTCTCAACAGCAAGGGACGGATCGTGGAAGCGATGTCGATTCAGAACCGCATGCTCCGCGGCGTGAACGATCCGAAGAGCCAGTCGTTGGTGCGTGAGCTAAGTCTTATCCGGCGAAAAATTGCGGAGCTCAACGTTCAAATCGGGACTGCCATTGTCGAGCGCAACAACTCGCCGCAACTCGCAAGGCTGACGGAACGCGAGCGTGCCATTACGCGAGAGCTGGATCGCGAGTACATGAAAACGGAATCGTCTTGGAAACCAGTGACAGTCGCGGATGTCCAAGCACGGGTGCCCGAAGGCGGCGTCTTGTTGGAAATCACGCGTGTCGAACCGTTGGACTTCGATCCGGAGAAGAAGGCCAGCGTCGTGCATGCACCCCGTTACTACGCCATCATTGTGCAGCCTGGTAAACCAACCGAGATCGTGGATCTTGGGCTCGCATCGGAAATCGAAGCGGCGATCGACCGAGTGCGAAAGAGCTTGGATAGAAGCGCCGCTTTGTTGGCTCAAGAGGCTGATGTGGCTGCCGAGCGATTGATCAAGCCTCCGTTACGGGCGCTCTCGGACCGATTGTACAAGCCGCTCAGGCAACACTTGGCAGACAAGCAACAACTCATCATCAGCCTGGATGGTCCTTTGTGGTTGATGCCTTGGGAAAACCTACTCATTGATGACGAGACCTACGCGGTCGAAAAGCACATTTTTCGATATGTCGTCAGCGGGAGGTACCTTGTTCACCGTAACCCTATCTTCAAAGAGGTTTCGTCGCCCCTCATTTTCGCTGACCCCGATTACGATTTTCTACCGCCGCGAGCGGATTTGTTAGCACGAGCCAAACGCGTGAATCCGGTATTGGCTTTTTTGGAGAGTCCTCGATTGGAGCGACTGCGAGGTTCGCGACTGGAGGGTATGGTCACTGGCCGCTTGGTCGAGAAGCACTACGGTAGCAAGCCACAAGTGCATGTAGACAAGGACGCTTCGGAAGCAGAAATTAAGAAGGCCAAGAATCCACAGTTGTTGTATCTGAGTACACACGGCTATTTTAGCGTGCCTCAAGAATCTCGTAAGACTCCATCGAAGTTCGGAATAGTGACGTCAAGTGAGGATTACGTTTCGAACAAAGGAAACCCACTACTGCGTTGTGGTGTGTGCCTTGCAGGTTGTAATCAGATCGGGGTGCTGCGTGAGTTGGGTGTTGATATTGAAGACGGGATTCTGACAGGCAAGGAAGTCATGCAGTTGGACTTGCGTGGCACGGAATTGGTGGTACTCAGCGCGTGCCAGACAGCGGTGGGCGATGTTCGCTATGGGGAAGGTGTCGCCGGGCTCCGCCAGGCATTCCACATGTCCGGCGCCAAGTCGGTAATCGGCACGTCGTGGTCAGTATTCGATCGGGAGTCGTCGTTGTTGATGCTGATGTTTTTCAGAAAGCTCGGAGCAACACGCGACAAAGCGTTGGCATTGCAGCGTGCCCAGGTGGAATTGATTGCGCTTTTACGTGCAACCAAAAAGGCAGCACACCCGCTATACTGGGGAGCGTTTTCCATCTCATATCGTTAGATATCGGAAATTCCACCCGGTGTTCCACAACCACTCAACTGACCGATGGTACGTGTTCCACGACAGGAGTTGATTGACCAGACGGAAGAGAGCATTTTCCAAGGTGTGTCCGCCGGCGGATATCTGAAAGAGGCCACTGCTGGGACGTCTCCACAGTTCGCGTGGTAGAAACCGGGCCGACTCGCTTCCTGAATTGATTGCTCCATCACCATGGCCTGTGTCGTGCGATCCAAACGTGACGCGAGGCTCCAGGTTCTTGAAACTAACGGTGTACCGGTTGCACTGGATTTCGTAAAATGGAGGGAAGGAGCAGGTGACTTCCATCTTTGGGATGGTCCAAGAATAGCCGGGCAGGCTAGTTTCCCTGAACTGAACTCTCTCCTCGTGGGTGAGGACAGGAATGGAAACGGGCGCGGCCCACTTGTCAGCCATGACTGTGGAAGTCTCGTGTTTCACTAATTGTCGGATGGATTGCGGGCCACATGCTATGAAACACGCCGCTCGCGGGGCGCGAGATGTATGCGCCGATTCGGTTTGAGACAATTGAAAATTGCAAACGTTTTTAATTCATTTCACCACGGCAGGATGGACACGGAGTTGAGGTAACTCCTTGGAGTGTTTTCTTTTGGGGCAGAACATGAAGAAACGGACGAACTCACTTTGGCAATCGCTCGTATGTTACACGCTTCCCGTTGCGCCGCTTTGCGGGGGGCGGTTGCCGGGGCTTCGTTGGAGTCCAGGCTCCGCGATGAAGCGGCGGCCTCAAGCCTGGACTCCAACGTTGTTTCAGGCAAGCATACGGCTACGCCAATTGGCATCCCGTTTGTGCCGGTTCTTCGGTCGCGGCTTCTTTCTTCTTGGGGGCTTTCTTGGCGGCCTTGGCCGGCTTGGATTTTGGCGGAGGCTTGGCGAAGAAGCGGTTCTGGTCGTACAGGCCTTGGAACGGCTCGTCATGAAGATAGTCAAAGCGGCGCAGCTTCAACTCCTCGCGGCCGTGGATCATGGCGACCTGCTCTTCGGGGCGCAGGGCCTTGAGCTGGTTGGGACCGTGGTCCAGATAGTTGCCCCACTGCGTGGCCATGTCGCGGTTGTTGATGCCGAATGTCTGCACCACGCCGCAATTGTTCATGATCGTCTTCCAGCTTTGCGGATACCACGTCCGCAGTTGAGCCAGGTCTTGCCAGAAGGTCCAGCATTGAACGCCGAAGCCGCGGCACAGTGTCATGACGGTTTCCAAGAGCGGAAAATTTTGCAGTTGCCCGCACTCGTCGAGCATGAACAGGGTCCGTTGTTGGGGGATATAGCGGCGGCTGGTGATCGCCTTCAGCAAGGCTCCAACCCACAGCTTCACCACGCCGCGATGGCTGCGAAGCTTGTCAGGCGGGATCACCAGATAGATCGTCAGCGGCGCGCCGTCGACGACGTCTTGCAGCGAGAACGTCGACTGCTTCAGCGTGGACATTACCTTTTCGCTAAGGAACGATTTGATATAGGAGTTGGCCGTCGCCAGCACTCCGCCGCGAGTCACGTCGGGCATTTGCAGGAACGCCGCAATTTCCTCCTTGGCCATTTCGTTCATCGTTTTGCCGACCGTGTCCAGAACGACGGCCATTTGGTACACCGCGTCGTCACCCATCAGCAGCTTGCGGACCGAGTTCAGGTGCCGGTCGTCGGCTTCGCGGTCTTGGGCGACATGGGCGATCAGGCCGCTTTGCAGCGCTCGGCCGTTGATATCCCAAAACGGCTCCTTCAGTCCCGATTCTCCCGTGGCCAACAATTCCGCCAGCATTTGCGAGTCGGATTCGAGGTCGACGTTTTCCAGGTCGAAGATGTCGAACGGATTGAGC
This sequence comes from Planctomycetota bacterium, assembly GCA_029259935.1. The sequence goes on along the minus strand of JAJDEH010000337.1, from coordinate 937 downwards.
CCGTCGCTCTTGTCGTCCACCACGCCGAACGGATCCAGCTTGACGACTTGGTGGCCCATTTCGCGCCGCCGGCGAGAAGTCGTGATGTAATTCTCGCCCTTCGGATCGAAGACCACGATCGGGCCCGGATAAGTCAGCAAGTTGGGAATGATGACGCCGCGGCCCTTTCCCGAGCCGGTCGGCGCGACGGTCAACAGATGAGCGTCGCCATCATAAAGGATGGGTTCATCGGCGGCGCGTCTGGATGCCGCGCCCGCCTTCTTGCCCAAGCCAAGTCCCGGCGGTGTCTCTGTCCGCCAGCCCAGGATCAGAGCATCGCCGGCGGACAAGTTCGAGCCAGTGGTTGGGGAATCCGAACGGTTCTTTGTGGTGCGAGTCACGAGATGCTTCCTTTACTGCGTGCGGATCGAGGAGAGTTCGCCAAAAAAAGAAAAGCGTTTGTGGGAGATCGTCCCGGCCAAGACACGAGAATAATACGCGGCGCGGCCTTCGAGACAACCGAACTTCCTTCAGATTTTCGTCGCATAAGAAGTCTCCCAAGAATTGGCGACCGGTTCTCGGCCACGGCCAGACCTTCGCGACGATTTGCCATGGTCGCCAGCGGCAAGTTAGACTATGCCCTCGTCGTCAATTATCGGCTCACGCTTTCGCCCCTCCTGACTCGCCCTGATCCAATGACAGCAACCCGCTCCACCTCACTTCGCCGAACCGCTGTCGCCGCCGTTTGCATGCTGGTTGCTTGGGCGGCGGGACTCGACGCGGCCGACCGAAAGCCCAATGTGATCGTCATCTATACCGACGATCAAGGCTCGGTCGACATGAACTGTTATGGCGCGAAAGACCTGATCACGCCGCACATGGACCGCTTGGCCCAGCGCGGCGTGCGGTTTACCCAGTTCTATTCGGCGGCTCCCGTTTGTTCGCCGTCGCGGGCGGC
>JAJDEH010000336.1 GCA_029259935.1 Planctomycetota bacterium | reverse complement strand
TCCAGCAGCTTGTGTGAATCGCGGATGCACGTTCGGTCCTTTCAACAACAGAGCAGGCAAAGGAACCAGAGAATTCATCTCCGTTATCTCCTGTTCCATCAATCCAAGCCCTTCTGCTCCCCTCGAAAAAAGAGAGATCGTCTTGAGTCATCCTGGTCAACGGAGTTAGGGGCACAAGAAGTGCTGGAGTTATTTCCTGACCAGTCCTAATTGCCCGAACGATCCTAAGTGAGCCGGGGCGTTTGGAATCGATTTTCGCTAGGGCGGGTCGGGCGCGGACAAGTTCATCAACCATCGGTCCGTCTTTGACCTTAACGAAAACGAAGGCGACTGGATGGACAACGACTGGCACTTTTAATCCTGCCGTCGCGAAACCGGCCCTACGTCCATTTCAATCATGGTTTCGTGGGCCAGGCCAAGGACCTTCGCGATCGTGCGCGCGAGCCAGGTGTCCAGCGAATTGGGAAAGGAATGACGGCCCGTGAGGCCATCAGCCGGTCGGGTGCGAGGAAGGAATCGCCCCAGGGAAGGAGGGGCCGTGGCCCGCCCGGCTGAATCTTGTCGCCCCCGCCGGCGCAAATGATTTCAAACAGGTTGTAACACTTGCGGCCCCGAATGACTAAAATAAAGAAGTGTTCGCAATTCTGGCCCGACGGGGGCTAGTGTGCCGATCGTCCTCCTTATTCGCCGCTGCATCTGATCCGAGGCCGTTACCATGAACGAAGATACTCAAGAAGTCACCCAGCCCAACACGTCGGGGCGCCCGTCGCTGGTCGAACGACTTGATCCCGCCTTGGGCGAAGCGTCGTCCGGAATTGGCGTGCTGCTGTCGGAATTTGTCCGGCGCACGTTGCGCGGCGGAGTTGCCAAGATTGAAGAGGAAATCGACGGATTGGTGGATGAGAAAGTCGACTTGACCGTGTCGAACCGGATGCCGGCTTTTGAAGAAGCCGCCACCAAGACGGCCGAGTCGAAGGCCCGCATCGTGGCCGGAGAAGCCGTGGACCAAGTTCGCAAGGAGGTCAACGAATCGTCGGAAAAGCTGGAACAGCAGATCGTCGATACGCGCGAAGAAGCGGAAAAGTCGATTATATCGACCAGCGAAAAACTGACCTCGGACATTAGCAGCACCGAACAACGGGCCCGCGATCTGGTGAACAATCAAATCACCGATCTGGCGCAGAAATCACAGAAGACCTATCTCAATGTCTTGGAGAAACTGGATGCGTTGACCAACCAGTCCTCGGGACTCGCGCAACAGCTTTCCCAGGAATCCTCGGCCAAGCAAAGCCAAATCGAAGAACTGCGCCAAGCCAATCTGCAGCTTGCGTCGCGTCTCGCGGAGCTTGAAAAACCCAAGGGGCTCAAAGGGCTGTGGAACAAGATGTTCGGCAAAAAAAAGCCCGCCATCGAGGCACCGATGCTGGAAGGACGCGTCGTGGAAAATCCAGACCAGGATCCGCAAGCGGGTTAGCGACCGCTCCGCGCCCCGGGGCGTTTTGATCGCGGAACGATCAACGACAATGGGTTCTTGATCCTCAAAATGGTTGCTTGGTGCATGGGCTGCACTATCATAGAGGTTTGTCTTACCTAGGTTTACTGCTCAAGGATTGTCTTACTCATGCCTTTATCCAATCAGTTCGATCGACGCCAACTGTTGAAATCGGCCGCCACGGCGGCAACCGCCTATGGGCTCGCCATGCACGCCTCGCCGCTCGCCGCCAAGGATTCCGACCAGCCGGCATTCAAGAAGGCGGTCAAGATCGGCATGGTACGTGTCAAAGGGTCGCTGACGGATAAGTTCAAAGTGTTGAAGGAACTGGGCTTTGATGGCGTGGAACTCAACTCGCCCGGCGGTCCCAAGCCCGACGAGGTGGATCGAGCCAAAGAAGAGAGCGGCTTGCCGGTGCATGGCGTTGTCGATTCGGTTCATTGGCGAGACACGCTTTCGCACGCCGATCCCGAAGTGCGCAAACGCGGGCTCGAGGCGCTGAAGTCGGCGATCCGCCATTCCAAGGAATTCGGCGGCACCAGCGTGCTGTTGGTTCCCGGTGTGGTTAACGATAGCGTGACGCACGATCAGTGTTGGCAGCGATCGATTCCGGAAATCAAGAAGGCGCTTCCGCTGGCCGAGGATCTGGGCATTCATGTCCTGATCGAAAACGTCTGGAATAACTTCCTTACCAAGCCGCAACAAATGGCCGACTATCTCGACGAGTTGGATTCCAAGATGACGGGTGCCTATTACGACGTCGGCAATTCCGTGCGGTACGCGCCGCCCGTCGAATGGGTCAAGACGCTGGGCAAGCGAATCGTCAAGCTGGACATCAAGGAGTATGATCTGGAGAAAGGCAAGTCCGAGGGATGGTACAAGGGTTTTGGGGTCAAGCTGTTGGAAGGCAGTTGCAATTGGCCATTGGTCATGAAAACGCTCAAGGAGATTGGCTATTCGGGATGGGGCACGGCCGAAATTCCGGGCGGCGATCGAACTCGGCTTGCCGAAATCGCCGAACGGATGGACCGGATCTATGCAAGCTAGTTCGGCTGGCTCGAAGCTAGTTTCGTAGGCCGGATCCGCCTCTTGCCGACAAGGGAACAAATACATCATGGCGACGGAGTGGTACATTAAGATTCGAAGCAAGGTGCACGGGCCTTTCTCCAATTCCCAATTGCGGGAAAAGGTTCGCAATCGAACCGTCACCGAAAGTACGCCCGTCCGCAAGGACGATTCCCAGTGGGTGGCGGCCATTTCCATTAACGGCCTGTTTCAAACGGCCGGCGTGGCGACCAGCGATTTACGATGTCCCTATTGCGGACTCCAAATCATCGAAACCCCGACCATCTGTCCGCAGTGCCAGCGCAAAGTGGAAGTCACGGTTTAGCCGTGGTCCGCATCGATCCGGCGGGGGTTCGTTCCCGCTAGTCGTTAAAAGTTGACTCAGGCGCGCAGGTTACACGATGGCAGCGACCTAGCAGCCCGCGGCCACCCAGGTCGCATAGCCTTCGTCGTCGAAAATTTCCGCCCTCGCGCCCGCCTCTCATTTTAAACGCATAACCCTCGTCGGAATGGGCACTTGTGATCCAACTTTCTGACGGATCATTTGGCTTGTGTCATCTGTCGAGTACAATAGAGTATATGAAGGTTTGGTTGATAGAACTAAAGCGAGGCCGGGACGTTGTCCGACCAGAAGCGTACTCACCGACAACAGCTACTCCGCGAAGCGGAAGGCTACCTCGATTTGGTCACGGTCTTTGCCGACCGTTGGACCTTGTCGCAATCGGTACGTGATGGCCTCGCCCGGCGAACCTTGGATACGCTTTCCAAACTGGATTCCTCCGGGCGCTGGTCGTCTCGAGTGTTCTATCTTCAAGGCCAAGCACTGCTGACGATGGAGCGTTTCAAGGACGCCATTGCTCCTTTGGAATCCGCCGCCGAAATTGATCCCAGCAACACGCATGTCTGGCTTTCGTTGGGCTGGTGTTTTAAGAGGATTGGCCGACTTGATCTGGCGATTCAGTCGCTGGAAGAAGCGCTGGGCGTGGATGTGGATCAAGCGATCATTCATTACAACTTGGCCTGCTATTGGAGCCTAGCCAAAAATCCCAAGCTGGCGGTCCGCTATCTCGCCGCGGCGTTCGACATCGAACCGAACTATCGCGATCTAGTGGGAGATGAACAGGATTTCGACTTCATTCGCAACCATCCTGAATTTCTCGCCCTGACCACCGTGATCGTTTAGGATCAGCTCTTGGCGGCGAACAACTCGGCGTACTCCAGCAGCCAAACATCGATCAGTTCGACGAATTGATCGGCGTCCGCGTTTGCCAAGTCTTCATAGTGATTGCGGTTGAAATATTCTTTGTCGCGAATGGTGCCCTTGCCGACCAAGTCCAGGACGTGATAAGAAGAAAACGGCCGAATCGTTAGCTCGATGCGGCTGTAAAAATTGGTTCGCTTGCCATCTTCTCCAGCGCCGATGTCATCGCGAAAACAGGCCGCTCCCCAGCCGCGTTCTCCGTAAATCGTCTCGTAGCGAAATCCCGGAAACTGATTGGGAATCTGGCCCAAACAATGCTCGATATGCTCCGACAACCGCAAGCGATATCCCGAGTGAAGAGTCTTCAGCTCGTCTTCGCTCATTTGGCGGGCGGCATTTTCGAGATGTTTCTTGTCGCGCAAATTCTGCCCGCGCTGAATGGCTTTCGCTAAACGCTCTTCAAATTCCATGGGTAACTGAATGATTGAGTGGGCTAGTTGGTTGCTAGAAGTATACCACTAGAAGGTCGACCGGCAAACGCAGCGGCAAGACGGCGTGAGGATGATGGCCTGTTGCCCGCGCGTTGGACGGCGCGTTGGACGGCGCGGTTGCCGGAAGACGTCATTTTTTGCCCTTACCGTCGTCACCGTCCGGCTCGTCTTTCTTCTCATAGAACTGGGCCAGATCTGAAAACGACCGCATCGGTTCACGGCCATCCGCCATCGCGTCGGTAATGGGCTTGGCGGGTTTGCGTTGGCGTGGGGGACGATTGGAAGGTTTGTATTTCGGAGCCTTGGCCTTCTTCCGGCCGCTCGTTTTGCCGTGTGGCGCCGCTTGTTTGGCCCGTGGTGGCCGGCTTGTCCGGGCGGCAGCCTTGTCCCTTCGCGGTGGACGGTCTCGTTCGGTGCCCGGTTGCACGGCGGTCAGCGACACCCGGCGGCGATCTTTATCGACTTCGAGGACCCAAACTTTGAGTACGTCGCCGACGCTGATGACCTCATGTGGATCGCTGACATAACGATCGGCCAGGCGGCTGATGTGCACCAAGCCTGTATCGTGCAGGCCGATATCGACGAAAGCCCCAAAGTCCACGACGTTGAGTACGGTGCCGGTCAATTCCATCCCGGGTGCCAAATCCTCTAGTTTCATCACACCGCGGCGAAAGATAGGCGGCGGCAAATCTTCGCGTGGGTCGCGGCC
>JAJDEH010000335.1 GCA_029259935.1 Planctomycetota bacterium | reverse complement strand
TCCCGCACGGGACGCGTGGATTGAAACAGGTCGGCATCTTCGACGCCGTCCCGCCAGCGGATGGTCGCGTCCACACGGGACGCGTGGATTGAAACTCTGCGGGTCCGGGCCCGTCCTCTGCGATCCAGACTGTCGCGTCCCACACGGGACGCGTGGATTGAAACTTTGTCGTCATGATCGGAAACCCTTTCCGCAGATGTCGCGTCCCACACGGGACGCATTGATTGAAACAAGCCGTCCTGGTGTGTGTGGGAGAACGTGCGCGTGGATTGAAACCCGCGAGCTGCTCGTGGTCGACCGTTCCGAACGCCCATCGCCGAGCAACTCCTCGATCGCCAAATGCTAATTGGGACGCTCGTAGATTTCAACGTCTTGGCCAATTACGGGCAGGCTTTGCCGGATCGGAGTTGAAGTGTTCTTTTAGCCGAGTGAATAGTGCTGCGTTCTTTTTTCCCATGGATGAGATCCCCTTCTGCTGGGCAGCGTACAGCCATATTCTATCGTGACGGGCAGGAAAGAGTGCCCAGGGAGGTTTCAAAGCCAAACTCACGCGGCGCAGACGTAAACTGCGCCATTAAATTCGTTGATCGCTCCGCGATCAAAACGTCCGCGGCACAAGAACGACTCCAAGAATCGTTTGGTTCGCGAAGCGAACCACGACTAACCGCGTCGTGTCCTTTCACGCTGGCCTAGCCAAACGGTTACGACAGTTGGGCATCGAGCAAAAATGAAAGCGCGGGCGCATGGTAAACGAAGTATTCGAGTACGACGTTTTTATCTGCTACCACTCGGCCGACCAGGCGACGGTCCATCCGTTGGCCGAGCGATTGCGCGAGGCGGGCCTGCGTGTGTGGTTGGATGCTTGGGTCGTCCCGGCGGGCGGCGAGATCCTGGCCGAGATTGAACAGGGGCTCGCCCGGTCGCGGGTCTGCGTGGCGTGTATGTCGCCCGAGTACTTTAGCTCCGAGTGGACTCAGCTCGAACGTAACTCGGCGATCTTTCGTGATCCCATGAACAACCAGCGGCGGTTCGTGCCGCTGCTGTTGGCGGATTGCGACATTCCCGATCCCGTTCGGAAGTTGAGGTACATCGACAATCGCAATCACAACGACGAGTCGGTCGACGAGTTGATCGCGGCTTGCCGTGCAGCGGCAACGCCGACCGTGGCATCCGATCTTCAGCGGATCCAGTCGCTCGCTATTTCGATGGGACGCGCGCGGTCTCCGACTCGGAGGACCGGACGATTCGCGTTTGGGATGTGGCGACGGGCCGCTGTCTGCGGACTCTTGAGGGACTCTCGCTTTGTAAGAAGTTTGGGAGTTAGCGCGGATGGGACGCGCGTGGTCTCGGCCTCAGGTGACCACACGGTTAGTGTTTGGGATGTGGCGACAGGCCACTGTCTGCGGAGCCTCGAAGGGCATTCCAGTATCATCTTTGGTGCGGCGGTGAGCGCGGACGGGACGCTCAAGATTTACTCCTGGGCGAAGAATGGTATCATGCGAGTCTGGTCCGAGCCGGAGTAGTTGTTGCTTGCTTTTCGGTTCGTTATGTGAGAACGTGCTTTAACCGAAAAGTGATGGGTCGGGGACGCACCCGTGTCGGCGGCATTCATGGCAACCGCAATTCAAACCAGCAAACGCAAACGACGATGGCTGACATTTAGTCTTCGCTCCTTCCTGCTGCTTACGTTGGTCCTGGCAATCTTTCTCGCCTGGATCGGCAACATCGTCTTTCGTGTGCATCATCAGCGAAACGCCATCGCTCAAATTCGCTCGGTCGGCGGCGAACCCTTCTACGATTATCAACTTGCCGGTGAGCGTCTCGACGCGAATCCACCGCCGGGCCCCAAAATCATCCGCCAGATTATCGGCGACGATGCTTTTGCCTATGTGGAGCTCGTTTCATTGGTCGATGGGGACCAAACGACGGATGCGGATGTCGCCATTCTGGAAGAGCTACCTCGGCTCAATCATGTGTCACTCGTTGGCGCAAACATAACTGATCGGTCGATGGTACATCTTGCCAAGGTTCCAAAGCTTCAACATTTAACTCTCATCGACACGAATGTCACCGCGAAAGGGCTGACTCGTTTGCAGCGTGCAAATGACTTTGATTCGTTGACACTGTGGGGCACGACGGTTGATGACGATATGCTGGCAACCCTCCACACACTTCCCAATCTTCAGAAACTCCAAATATACCGAACTCGCGTGACCTCAGCCGGTCTCGTTCATTTGGGCCCCCTTACGAATCTGCGTTCACTGGATATCGTTGACGGGCCATCGGCTGGTGAGGAAGGTTTCCAGCACTTGGCAGGCCTGAAGAACCTGGAGGATCTTCGCCTGGCCGAAACGTCCGTCTCCGACGCGGCACTTCGACATCTGAGCAAGCTTCATCGCCTTACGTCGCTAGATCTTAGTTATACGACGGTTTCCGATTCTGGTATGGAACACTTGGCTGAATTGCCGGAATTGACCAGACTTCACCTCGGCAGCACTCATGTTGGCGATGCGGGACTTGAGATGATCGCACGGATCAATTCCCTTCAATTTCTAGAAATTGGTGACTCGAAGATTACGGATGCAGGGATGGTTCATATCGCCAAGATGCGGAACCTCCAGCGGTTGAAAATCAATCCTTCCGCGGTTTCCGACGTTGGCATTCTGCACTTGAAATCGCTCGTCGGCCTGAATTTCCTAACCCTCGGACCCCATGTCAGCGAAGACGCTGCCCGACAACTTCGGCAGCACATACCCCAATGTGTAATTATTTCGGGGAACAAAACTGGCTCGAATAACTTCATACTTTCCGATTAGGTACGGCGCTGTGAATTGGTGTGCGGCAAGTTTCCCTGCCAGGTATACGCGCGCATCCCGAAGGGACGAAGTTTTGTTGCCCGGAACGGGACAAACCATTGGCTTGGTATGCGCGGCCGTTCACTTCCAAACGCTGCCAACGCATGAAGTATTCGCCGTTGAAACTGAAGCCGCGCCAATGAGCGTCTGCCGCCGGTCGCACTATTCCCGAGCGAACTTGACGGGCGATTCAGGATGGGGGTCGCGAAACTCTAGTGAGATTTGCTTCAGTTCTTCTTGCGATGCGGGAAACTCTTGGCCCTCATAGGCATCTTTCGGAGCGAGCTTCACTGGGCCGCAACCGTCGCAGCAACTAGGGCAGTAGTTGACGACGACCCATTTGTAAGTAGGAATCTCTTTGATGACGGTTCTCTTCAAGAGCCGTTTTTTCGTCTTCACCTTGGCACATCCGGGGCACCACGAAAACCAAATAAACTTCTTGGGTTTGGGAGACGTCTGGCACGGGCAGTGACTTCCAGGTTCCGTGCATGCCGGCTCGCAGTGTTTGCAACGCACTTTGCTCGGACCGGGAACGCAGAAGTTTTCGCACTTGCACGCCCAGCAAGTAACTTCGACTTCTTTGACTTCGCACACCAGGCGGCAAACCTTGCGGCCGCCGCACGTCGCTTGACATCCGTCGCAACCGCCGGCTTGAAGATCTTGCCCGATCGTCATCCATGAAAGGAGGATCACCGCGGGGAGTAGTTCGCGAATTCGAATCATGTTGTATCTCCTTGTCGGCTTCTCCGTTGGCCCGGTCGGTTTGGAGAAGCCATTACATCGAAACGTTTGTTGTGTTTTGTAATCCGGACTCGTAACCTTCCCGCCAGCTCGGTTAGAAATATGCGGCCAACCGAGTAGAAAGGATGCTGGAATAGGTAGATCCGAGAGGCGCTCCCTTCGTGAAGGGTTGATTCCAGTTCAACTGCCATCGAAGGCGTGGCGTTAGATACCAGTTCAAGGCCATGTTGATGCTGTTGTATTGGGATTGATTGGGAGCTTCCGTGAAGTCAACAAACGACCAGCGTGCCGCGACTTCCCATGCTCCGATCCCCGTGCAGCCCGGGACCATCCAGAAGTTCGTGTACGGGGTCAGCTCCGAGTAGACGCCGGCCGACCGATTGTAGTTGCGATGCTCACCCGTTAACTTCCAACTGGCCTGGACGAAACCGGAATACAGATTCGTGACGCCGCTGCCCACATCATTCACGCGCGCCCACATCAACTCATTGAGTACGGAAAAGCGGCCCCACTGGACCGCGACCTCGGATCCCAGCGCTGTGTATTCACTGGATAAGATCGGTCCGGTGGCGATGTAGAGGGGTCCTTCATGTGTTTCGCCCCGTTGACTGAATGCGCCGGACCTGTCTTGAGTATGAACGTACAGCGCGCCCAAACCCAGATGAACCAGATAGCGGCCGTCGGACGGCTCGTCATAGTAGGGAACCCAGGTGGCGCGAGCGGCCGTGACGAAGCCTTGATTGTCATCGATCCGTTGTTTGCTGGATTCACTGATGCTGTCGTAGAAGCCGCCAAAGGTGAACGTCGCGTTCTGATCGGCCGATTGCATATAGGAGGCCACGCCCACTTCACGGCCAGGGGTGAAACCGTTTGGGTCGGCCATGGGAAATCGTTCCATGAAAACCATATCGCGACGACTGAGCATTTGGTCAAAACTGAACGGCACTTTGAAATGACCGAAGCGGACGTATTGCAGAAACGGGATTTCGTGAATGCCAACGTACAAGTCTTTCATGCCCACCGAGCCAAAAGTCGAATTAACTCCACCCGTTGTCGTGTCGCTGGCTTCCGGTTCGAAGTCAAGCTGAATGCGATAGTCGTAGACGCCATACCCGGTGCCCCGGAGCCCTAGCCGGACTTGCCGAATCTCCGCGTAGTCTTGCGTCGCCCCGTTGGCGTCGTCCGACCACCACGCGGCTTCCCCAAGCAATCGCCCACCGACCTTGTAGGTCCACTTTTGATCGCTGACATCTTCCCACTCGTCGCATGGGTCGGGAATAGGTTGCTCTTCAGCCGGCCCGCTTAGATGCGATTCAATGGCTTCCAATCGCCGCAAGATATCGTCCTGGCCGATCGGGGCTTCGGGCTGGATTTCGGGAGCTGGTGGCTCTTGCACTCGGGCGATTCGATGAACTTGTCCCAAGCTCAACGGTGCCAAGCAGGCGACCAGGCAAATAGAAATCAGAAAAGAGAGGAGGCTTTGCATCGTGCACCGTCCGTGGTGTCTTGTTGGTCATCATGTTAGTGAATGCGAGATCGACTCGTCATGGTCGACCAGACAAACATCTAAATCGTCACGCGATGCGCAATGGCCGTAACGAATCCTGCTCCGATAGAGTGACTGGTAAGACACGAGTGCCCGGCAGAAGCCGGATGATGCGTACACCTGGTGCGTTCTAACCGCGCTGCCGCGACATTTAGACGCACTGCACACCTTGAACAAATCACCCTTCAAGTTCCAGCGACCGTTGCGGGTTGTTTCTTACCAGTCGAATCGGTTGCTCGGCTGAATATTTTCTTCGTGCTGGAATTGACGGTTACATGGCCATTCCAGAGTCGCCATCGGTACGGTTTGGAAGATTCGTCAAATTCAGCATCTTTCCAAGTCTTTCCTCCACCGGTCGACAGCTCGACTTTGCGAAGGACGTATCTTCGCCCACTGGAGTCCCCCTTGCCCGCAGTCGATCCGACCTAATCCACGAACACGAATTCGTTCAGATTCAAGATAATCCGGCAGGCGCTGGGTAATCCAAATTGTTGGGCGTAGCGGGTTAACGAACTTAGTTCGTCCGCCGTGGCCGAGCGGCTGGTGGTTAGTTGGAAGGCCAGTGCGATTTGCTCGGACAGGTCGCCGCGCTCGGCGGACAATCGTTTGGCGAAATTTTCCGACATGGCGACCATGAACCGGTTGTTCAACAACGTCAGCGCTTGCAAGGCCGTTAGCGTTTCGTCCCGTTTGGGAACCGACATGGAAGGGTCGGCACAGTCTAGCGTGTTCATGAATGGCTGCGGCTGCGAGCGAACGATGAATCGATAGACGGCGCGGCGGTGGGTTTTTACGTCTTGCGGATCGTACTTGTGATATTCGTAGTGCGGCGAGTGCTCGGGATGCTCGATGATGAAGTCCATGTAGCCGGTACCGCCCATCTTGGTATCCAACTTGCCGGCAACAACGAGCACCGAATCACGAATCTCCTCGGCGGCCAAGCGGCGGCGAGTCATGCGCCACAGGTACTTGTTTTCCTTGTCGATCTTGGCGAACTGTTCGTTGTGCGCCGACGACTGGCGATAGACGGTGCTGTTGCAGATCTTTCGATGTAGTTCTTTGATCGACTGCGATCCGTCGCGGAATTCGACGGCTAGCCAGTCGAGCAACTCCGGATGCGTCGGCATCTGGCCGCCGCGTCCAAAGTCGTTTGGCGAATCGACGATCCCCTGGCCAAAGTGATAGAGCCAAATTCGATTGACGATGCTGCGCCAGGTAAGCGGGTTGTCTTTGTGCGTGATCCAATTCGCCAAAGCCACTCGTCGCTGGCCTTCGTCGTGTTTCGGCGGCAGATTGAATTTCGCCGGCACGCCTTCGATGAACGGAACGGCTGCCGGCCCGACCAGCTTGTCGGGCTGCGTCACATTGCCCCGGTTGAGGATATGAATCTCGCGGGGTGCCAGGCCATAACGACCTCGAAATGCACCACGGCCATTGTGAACCGTTCCCGCGTACACGACCGAAGGTTTGGGCAGAGCGGCTAGGCTTGCGTCCGTCCTGGCCAGCGCTTGGCGGTTTTCGTCTTGCTGCCGCAGCAGTTCACTGCCGATGGCCTGCTTAATCAAAGCGTCGTGTTCGGCGCGAGCCACCGCAATTTCGCCGACTGCGGTTGAAGGGGCGGCAAAGGCGAGCAACTCTTCGGTGCCAACCTCGGTCGGCCGGCGGCTCGTAAATCCATCGACCAGGTTCTTGGTATGCCACCGGCCGGCGTTAATCGAATCGGTGGCCGTCACCGTGCAATCGCGGGCAAGATTCCGGCCGCCCGACTCGACTTCGATTTCCGCTAGGGCCAAGGCAAAACTACGCTCGCCTCGATCCCACAAGCGGTTGGCGGTGAGCCGCACGAATCTTGCCTTCAGACGGCCGACGGCATAAGAAACGACCCGGCCACCAGGATTGGCAAAATCTGTTTGGCTGAAATCCGCGACCATTTGAGGCTTGGTGAATTCCGCGTCTTCGGCAATCTCCAGTTTGAACCGAACGGGAAAACCAAAACCTGGAGTATCCTTCCAGTCGGTCGGAAAGGCCGGCACTAGCCGAATGCGATCGATCGCGGCGGCCTGCCCCAGGTCTATTTGAATCCACTTGGTCGTTTCGCCGGTGGGAGCGAACTGGCTGTGATAGCCGTTGGTGGGACTGCCGTCTTTCCGTCCGGTCAACTCTTCCAAATTGTGTGTGCCGTAAACGCCGTCGATCAGATTCGCCCGGCTCCAGCGCCCGGAGGCTTCGATGCTATCGGCGGCCGACACCGCTTGAGGCGACACGAGCTGTCCGCCGGAAAAAACGGCCAGTTCACCCAACGCGAAGATCCAGTCGTTGGAAGGCGGTTGCTCTTTCCGGCGTCGGCTCCACAGACGTGTTGCCGTCACGCGCACGAAGCGCCCGGTGCTTCCGCCGGCTGGAAAATGGGCGGCGCGAGCGCCGGGCCGCGCGAAGTCCTTCTTCGTAAAATCCGCCACGCTGACGGGATTCGAAAACGACTCGTCAGCGAACAGTTCGATCCTGAAGCGATGCGGAAAACCAAAATCGCCCCAGCCATATTCGTCCGCGCCAAACAGCAGCACATCATCAACGGGCATCTGGCGGCCGAGATCGACTTGGACCCACTTTACCGCATCGGCGGCGGGCGCGACTTGGCTGTGATAGCCCATCGCCGAACTGCGGGGAACACTCGCGGCGACGACCGCCCCCGACCGCTTCTTTTCGAGAGCGGCAATCGTTTTTTCAAGTTCGCGAATCTCGGGTGTCTTTTTCGCGTCGATCGCTTTGGCTAATTCGGCGCTTTGCTGGTCGAGCAGATTCTTGCGTTGCAGTAGTCGTTGCCGCTGCTCGCCCACCGAAGAATCGACGTCGTAAGGACGGTCGGCCCGATCCATCGCGGCGAAGACGGCTTGCAGGCTGTAGTAGTTTTCCATCGTCACCGGATCGAGCTTGTGGTTGTGACAACGGGCACATTGAACCGTTAAGCTGCAAAACGAATTCATGGTGCTGGTGACCATGTTGTCGCGATCGAGATTGCGGGCCACCTTGCCGTCGATTTTCGTTTCCGGCACTTCGGCGTGTCCGATGAAGTCCCACGGACCGGCGGCAATGAAACCGGTGGCGGTAATTCCGTCTGTCGTGTGAGGCCACAGCACGTCGCCGGCAATCTGTTCCCGGACGAAACGGGAATACGGTTTGTCTTGATTGAAAGCGCGAATCACATAATCGCGATAAGGCCAAGCATTCATCCTCAGCTTGTCCTTGTCGTAGCCGTGGGTCTCGCCGTAGTGCACCACGTCGAGCCAATGCCGGGCCCACCGCTCGCCGTAATGCGGCGACTCGAGCAAGTGGTCGACCAGTTTCTCGTACGCGCGAGGATCGTCGTCGTTGATAAATCGTTGCACGGATTTTGGCGTGGGCGGCAAGCCGGTCAGATCGTAGTACAGCCGGCGAATCAGAGTGCGCCGGTCGGCGGGCGGCGAAAGCTGTAACCTTTGCTGCCGCAGCTTGGCAATCACGAACGCATCGATGGGGCCGCGTGCTACACGTGCATCGGCCTCGCTAAGCCGGGGAATTTCCGGCCGCGCGACTGGCTTCAGTGACCACCAGTTTCTATCCGCCAAGCCGCGATCTTTCAGCCGCATGGCTTCCGGCCACTTTGCTCCGGCGGCGATCCAACGGCGCAGCGCCGCCACTTCATCGCCCGAAAGCGGCTCGGCATCTTGCGGCATTTCCGGGTCGTCGCCCGAGACGTATTCCAGTAGTACGCTGGCGCCGGTGTCGCCGGGCACGATCATCACGCCACTCTCACCGCCCCTCAAAGCTGCGGCCGCCGATTGCAGCGACAGTTCGCCCTTGCGAGTTTCGTCGTTGTGACAGCCGACACATTGCCGCTCGAAAATCGGCGCAACCTGGTCGCGAAACAAATCCGCTTCTTCGGCGGCGGCTGCGGGAATCGCCAACAGAGCCAGCACGATGATAGTCAGCGAGAAAATACGCATGGATGGCCGAATTGAAATGGCAGGTGACTTGGCAGGGAATGTTGTGATAGTTTAGTCGAGCGCCCCGCAAATGAAAACTCGATCCGCGCGGGCAACGATGGGAACTATTTGTTGGATGATTCGTCTTAGATTCTTGACGGGCGGCAGTTCATAGTGATTCGAGGGCCGACCTCGACAAAGTTGAATCAACTGGAGAGGGAAAAAATGATGAATCGAAGCTTGTTTCTTGTCGCGTTGCTCGTCTGCGGCAGTTGTGCCCGAATCTGTTTTGGCCTCGCCGAGGAACACGTTGGGCCGGTTACCGACGCAGTGGCCCAGCCCGGCATGCCGGCGGGAATCACCAAGATGCTGCGAAGCGAATCGCGAGTCTACTCCATCTGGGTAAACGGCAACGAGAACTTCTACTACCAAGCCAACGTCAAGCAAGTCAACGAATTGATTGAACAGTTTTCAAAAATGCGGCTGCGAGATCATGAGTTGACGGTCAAGTTGGAAAAACAGGAAGCCAAGACGTTTCTCGGGCCGACGATTCCCTACAACGTGCAACTGCATGTCCTCAGCGGAATCGCGTTGGCCGTCACAAAACGGGACGCCGAGGCGAGGACCTACGAGCCGACGCTGACGATACATGTCGATCCAAAGGAAGACGCCGAATTACTGAAGCGGATTTCGCTGCCCGATAACATCATCCTCAAGAACGAGATCGAAGATCTTCCGTTGATGGGCGGCACGACGAAGCCGCAACGTAAAGTCAGATACGCCCATCTCCAATTTGAGGACGGCAAGCCGGCGGCCGATTTCGAACACGGTGTGTCCACCGCAGTGGCTCTGTGGGAAAAAGACGTCGAGGATTGCATCCGGTTGGGAAAGGTCAGCCATGAAGGTTATTTTCATGCAGCATTTTCCAAACAGGAAATTGAGGATCTCAGAAAAGGCCGGACGTGGCTCACGTTGACCGTGGGCAACTGGTCGACGAACGTCGATCGTGAGCATCCTCGTCTCGACCCGGATACTCTCGTACTGGACCGCGATAAAGCGAAACCGGTCAAGATTGATCAGCCCAAGTTTTATTATGGCCGAATACTCTTCGAAGACGGGTCTCCACCGGTACTCGATCCCGAGCCGTGGCCGGGAGGAAAGATTAAAGTCGAATTCTCCTACGCTGGCGGCGGACAACCGGATGCCGAGGGTTACTTCAAGGTTTATTTCGCGAAAGAGCAATTCGAGGCCGTCAAGGAGAAAAAAGCCAGAAGGAACATCTACATTCCCAGCTACGAAAAGAAGGGACGTAGTTCCGCGCGGCACGTTTTTCCGGCGTCGAAGCTGTCACAAGACAAGAAGACCGCCGGCGTAGTCAAAATTCCCAAACCGCGCCCCAAAAGTGGCGACGATTGAGGTAGCCGCATGCCGCATTCGATCTCGTTGTGGAATTTCGGCTGCCGCGACGTGTTCGTTCTGAAGACTCAAAGCCAAAGGACGAAGACAATGATCTTGCTTGAGAAGGTAGTAAGTTGCGTAGCCCTAGGGCTATTGGTTGGGGCGTTGGGCTGCAACACGGCCGCCACGGAAATGATGGAGACGGGTGGCAATTATGGTCCAGTGACACGCGACATGCTAAGCGGTGCCAGTTACAAATTCGCAACGGGGCGCGACCGCGACTATGACGATTTCCAGTGGACGTTTTCCAAAGCGACATTTGAAATCAAAGCGGGACCCAACGGCCTACCCCCAGAGTTGTCCGAGAGTCTGCTGCCATCGGGAGTCACGGCTGCGAAGATCGAAGGAACCTGGTCCGTCGCTGACGACGTCATCACGTTCTCCGATATCAAAGCCGACGGTGAATCGACCAAACAGGAGCCGCGCAAACTCAAGACAATGTTCACCGGTGTGTTGCGAATCGTGGCTGGCCGGCAATACGTGTTTGTACGCAAATCAGTGAAGTGATTCGACAAACTTCAGCCGGTGCGCACCTTTCGACGCAACTAATCGGCGTCGGTTTTTCGTTTGGGCCGCATCTTGCAGAGTCGCTGGATTGCTTCCTGTACCGCACGGAACTCTTCTTCCGCTTTGGGGGTGTCCTTCGCTTTTTCGATGGTCTCGATAGACTCGGCGGAATATTTCCTTAATGCTGGCTGGTCGCTTTCCATTCCGCGCCGCAGGGCAGGCAGGTGCGGTTTCGCTTTCGCCCCGAAGTTAGAAATCGCCCGTGCCGCGGTGCGCCGCATCCAATACTGTTCGTCGCCAAGCATCTTCGCCACGACGCTGAGGTTGTCGCCATTGTACGGACTCAGCCCCGCCAGGCGTTCCACCCCAGAATAGCGAATGCCATCGTGCGTGCTGGTGGCAATGGCCGTTCGATAGCGACGATTGAGATCGCCTAGTTCGGTAAAGACGATTCCTTCGGAAATCTCGATCTCATCCAGTTGGATCGGTCCGCCGATGTAGATTGTCATCACTGGGAAGATGCTCCACACCAGATCGCCCTGGTCGACCCTATTCAACATTTCGGCCGTGCGGCCAGGGATTTCCAAATTCCAGTTATGGGGAATGCGATTTGTTCGGTCGAGCGACCGGCCTGTCCCCGGGCCTGGACGAAACACAACTTCGCGGACCTCTGCTTCGATGCTTGCGAAGTTCTCCAGCGCCACGTTCAACTGTTTCATGTTGCCGCGAAACATGAAATGGTCGTTGGACTTTGACATCCGCAGGTTATACACGCGCGTTTCGTCGTTGATCACTTTGTCGATGCCTGGCCAAGCCTCGAATCCGCGCAACGGCTCGTTGCCGTAGCCCTCGGAGACCCCCTCCAGGCCCCACAAACGGTTCGGGACGATGAGAAGCAGGGCGAAACAGGTGATAGTCGCATAGCGGGTGAGCATTCCTGGACTCATTTAGTTGGTCGATTTCTCTTGGAAAAGCGATCGGCGGGAAATCACAACCTCTCGATCTGAGCTTCTTGGACGCACCCACTTCGTCCACGGTTCCCGGCCTCATTCACAAAATCGTTGGTCTGCCAAATTCTTCTCAGGCGTCGGGTTACTTCCTCAACAGACTGAAAAAAGTCGTTGTATTTCCCAGTCCGTTACTGTTTGGCGTTTTTTTCGCGTAGCAGCTGTGGCGGAAAATCCGCCGGCTTCGAGCCGCCCCGCAGACGCAGATTCGCGCCCATGCGGCGTTTATGGCTAAATGGCACTCGGTTGGCATCCGCGGTGACGAGTGTCTCATGCAAGGCGGCCCGCATTTTCTTGATCCGTTCCTGATGCTGCTGGCTGAATATCAGGTTGCGTTGTTCGTGTGGGTCGTTTTTCAAATCGTATAGTTCGTCCAAATCCCAAATGCCGTGATACTGAATGAACTTGTACTGCTGTGTTCTTAAAGCGAACGTCGTCGGCGTGTGTGGAAAACTGTATTCCCAATAATATTCGTACAACAGATTCTGCCGCCACTGGGAAGGTTTCACCTGCCCCGCGGCAAGCTGAAGGAAACTTTGGCCGTCCATTTGCGCGGGCGTTTTCAACCCGGCCGCTTCCAAAACAGTGGGGCCGATGTCAATGTTGGCTACGACCTGTTCGATTTTCGTTCCCGGTTTCCACCGTTTCGGGCAGACGCCCAACATTGGGACTCGCATCGATGCTTCGTAGGCCGTGCGTTTGTCGATCAAGCCATGTTCGCCCCATTGAAACCCGTTGTCGCCCATGTAGATGACCAACGTGTTGTCGGCGACGCCGTTGTCCTCAAGCCACTTTCGCACGCGGGCGATCGATTCGTCGACGCTGAGTAGCGCTTCGCAGTACAGCCGATAGTGTTCCGCGATGTCGGTATCTTGGTGGTAGGCGAAGTCGACGCCGTGCCAACTGTTGCGTTGATTCTTAAGCCACATCGGCTTGTCTTTGTAATTTGCCGGCGTATCGGCCATCGTGGGAGGCACGGGCAGCGGCTGGTCCTTGTAGCGGCCCGCGTGACGCTTGGCCGGATAGAACATCCCGTGCACGCCCTTGTGGGAAAGGTACATGAAGAACGGCTTGTCGTTTTGTTTGACGGTACCCTTCAGCCAGTCGATCGCGTAATCGGTGATTTCGTCGGTGATGTAACCTTTTTGAGGAACCGACGTTCCGTCAACGTTCAGCGACCACTTCTTCAAATGTTCGGGGGGATAGTAGTGTCCTTGTCCTCGAAATGAGACCCAGCGATCAAAGCCAGGACGCGGGGCGTCCGAATGCCCGCCCATGTGCCACTTGCCAAAATAGCCCGTTTGATAGCCGGCCGCTTGCAGGTATTTGGGAAAGAAAACCGTTCCCGGTTTGCTGAGTACGTTATTGTCGACGACACCATGGTGGTGCATGTATTGGCCGGTCAGAATCGAAGCACGGCTGGGCGAGCACAACGACGTCGTCACCATCGCGTTTTGAAAGTAAACGCCGTCACGGGCCATCGCATCCATGGCCGGCGTTTCCACCCAGGGATGACCGAGAAAGCCCATCACGTCGTAACGGTGATCATCGGAAAGAATGAAAACCACGTTCAGCGGCTTTGCGCCGTCGACTCTTGGCAATGCCAAATCCGCGGCGGATAAAAGAGACGCCAGCAAGACTATCCATCCCGCTGCCAAGGTCGCAGTGATTTTGCGCATGAAACTAAGGCTCTCAAAAGTGTCACGAAGTCATCCGAGCATTTGAAATTCGAACTTACTTGCCATGCCGCTTCAGGGCTGAAAACACAGTACATAGTCTTCACGCCCTTCCACGATCAACAGGTGGCTGTCGGCCGAAATGTTGTTGAATGTTTGAACGGATTGGGATGGCCAAGTAATAGTCAACTCTTCGATCTCGGTGCACTGACCCAAGCCGAATACGATCTGCCGTTGATTGCTGGCCAGGTATCCGTCGCCCGCGGTCAGTTGACGCACGTAGGTCGCGCCGCCACATGTGGCGCGAATGATCGTGCCGATCGCGTCCCGGTCCGAAATGACTCCGCGTAGTTCAACGGCGAGAAAATGGCCCGCGTCCGCGGTCTCGTTCAACATTAAGGCCGCCGGTTCGTCGAGATGGGAAACGACAAAGTCCTCCTTGCCGTCGCGATTCCAATCGAGGCGCGCGAGGCCTCGCCCTAGAATTTGCCGGCGAAAGTAAGGGCCCAGCGATTTCGCCTTAACGGGAGCAAACCGCCCGGCACCCTGATTGGCGAAGAATTGAGGTCGCATCTTGAATGGTGAATCGCGATAGGTGAAATCGTCGACGTGTCCATTCGCGACGATCAAATCGGGCAAGCCGTCGAGTTGGGCGTCGAGGAACTGCGTTCCAAAGGCCACCATCTTAATGCTGGGGGATCCGAGTCCCGAACTCCGCGTCGAGTCGACATATTGCCGCTGTTCGCCAAGGTACAACGTGTTTGTTTCCAGGAGATAATTGGTCACGAACATATCCAACTGGCCATCGCCATCGGCATCCCCGGCGGCGATCCCCATGCAACCTTGGGGAAGTCCGTTGGCGTCGAGGGCCAGCCCGGACAGCACCCCTTTTTCATCAAACAGCCCACCAGCGGCCATTGACGGAGATCGGACAAACCAGAAATTGGCTGTCGTATCGTTGGCCACGAGTACGCTGAGTCCCTCGCTGTCCGGGACACGCGCCACGAGGATTCCCAAACCATATCCGTGGGGTTGGACGATGCCGGCCTGCGTCGTCTGGTCGGCGAAGCGGCCATTGCCAAGGTTGCGTAGAAAACGGTCTTGTCCCGCGTCGAAGGCATTAGGGGGACATGCGCGCCGTGGCGCGCCGCGATCCGTCGTACAAAGGACGTAGGGATCCTTGTTTTTGAAATCGACATAATTGACATCGTAGATGTCTGGCCAGGTGTCGCCGTCCAAATCGGCCATCACGCAACTCGTCGTCCAGTCGTTGCCGGAAATTCCACTGTGCCGCGTAACATCGACAAACGTGCCGTCTCCATTATTTCTGTACAAGCAGTTGTTGCCCATGTTCCCGATGTACAGGTCGGAAAATCCGTCGTTGTCATAATCGGCGACGGTCACGCCGTGACTGTAGCTGTTCTCGGCCAGCCCGGCTTCCACCGTGACATCTTCAAATCGCCCGTTGCCCAGGTTTCGGTAGAGCCGGTCCGTGAATTCTGCATCCGGCTCGCCTCGGCGATGAGGTGTTCCTTGAGTCAAATACAGGTCGGGCCACCCGTCGTTGTCGTAGTCAATGACGCCGACCCCGCCGCCCAGTCCTTGATACAGCGTTCTGCCAACGCCCTCTTCATGTCCGCTGACATAGCTGAATTGCAATCCCGCCTCGGCGGACAGATCTCGAAAGGCAATGGCACCGCCGGTCGATGCCGTAATTTTCCGGCCATCTTCCGTGGCCACGGCTGACCACTGAGGCATGGGGTAGTGCGACAAGTCAACTTCAAGGACGGGATTCGCGATATCGAGGGTGCGCGGTGAACTCGAAGTGAGTTCGCTGAGAAGCCGCTCGCGCTGGTCCCCCGCCCTTCGTTGGCCGGGAGCAAGCTTGGCGATCACCTGACAGTAGGCTGCCGCCTCCCAGTATCGGCCCAATTCCTTCGCCAATTCAGCAGATTCCCAGGCCGTTTCAATCTGCTGCCGCATCCCCGTGGCGTCCCGCCGATAAACCCACAGCACGATGCCATTGCGTGACATTCTGTTAAGAATGCCGGCCCGCTTACGAAACGGTTCCGCGTAGTTTTCGTTGGAACCGGCCAGCAGCAGCCCCAATTGAAAACATGCCGACCGATAGTTGGGGTCTAGCTTCAACGCTTCCCAATAGCAGCGGACCGCGGATCGGCGCTGATTGTTCGCCGCCGCCCATTTGGCAAAAGCGATCCAGATCAACGGATGGCTGGTCGCGTTTGCCGGGAGTGCCGCGCGCCAGGCTTGAAATGGCTGGGGACGGTCGTGAAGCAAAAGCCCTAGTCGCGCGTGCGCCTCCAGCAGCTCCGGCCGGTCGTCGATCACTCTTCTCAGCAGACGCTCTGCCTCGGCGCTCTGGCCCACTTCTTCGGCGTGGCAAGCTTGGGCCAGCAGGACGCCACCGTCGTCAGAGCCGAGTTCTAGGTAGCGATCGATTTCATCCCGATCCGCGCAGTTGTATTCAAGATCGCAAAGCAGCAAGAATTCTTCCGCCGTGTATTCGCGCGACTTAATCAGATCCAGCAAGTACGGGACCGATTCCCAACGCCTTTCCTGAAGGCACAGCAGATGGGCCAATTCTCGATGGGCTTCGAGTCGAGTGGGTTGCCACGTCGAGGCTTGGCGAAAGTGCTTTTCGGCAACCAGCAATCGGCCCGCGTCCTTGTGGATGCTGCCGGCCAGCATATGTCCGCGAGCCACCGGTTTGCCGCCCTCACCTGGCAAGCGATCGAGATACTGAATCGCGTCGTCCGGCCGCTGGTCGTGAAAACATGCGTCACCCGCGATCAACAACGCCTCGGTCGATCGAGGCCAACACCACAGAATCCAGTCCGCGTCGCGCCGCGCTTGGGCGAATTGTTCTTGTGCGAGCGCCGCCTTGGCTCGTGTAATCAACGCCTCTTCCGAAGGCAAACACCTCCACACCAGCAGAGCTATCGCCGAACACGCCGTCAAGGCAATCAAGATTCGCCACGGCCATTGCATAGAGACCTTCAAAGATCGCCAGCGCCCTTGGTGATGTTGCTGGTTGATAACGATGTTTACGAAAAAACGATGTTTACGAAAAAGTGCCTATCCGCTGTAACGACAAAGCCAAAGTTCAATATATCCACAACTTGGGCGCTTCGCAAAATGGCGAGCAAGTTGCAAGGCCGCGCGTGCGTGTCCAGATTCCGTTTCGCGAGCGACTCCTGGTACTCCCTTTCCACCACGCTTTTCACCACGGGGAAGGTTGAACGGTCGAATCGGCCCTGGTGAATTGATAATCGCTGATCATTCGGCGATCATGGCAAATATTGTCCTTGTCCGTGGAGTACGCCAGGGCCTCGGTTTTCCACCGATCCATTTAGACCGAAAGATTCATTATGACGCCTTACATCCAATGGGTGGACGACGACCAAGCCAGCGGCGAAGTGGCGGAAATCTATTCGAAGTGGAAAGGAGACAATCCTGGCCGCGAAAAGATGCCGGACATCTTGAAGTGTTTTAGTTCCCGTCCGGATACGCTGCGCTCCTTGATGGAGCTAACTGATCCGTTGCATTTCGCGGATGGATCTCTTTCGCGTCAGACCAAGGAGATGATCGCCACTCTGGTTTCGGCGATCAATCAGTGCCCCTACTGAACGGGTTCGCACTCGATACACCTGCAGTTGCAAGGTGGACATCAAGAAGTGGTCGAAGCGCTACGAAGAGGGGATTTGACGGCCGCTCCGGTCGACGATAAGACCCGGGGGCTGCTGGAATTCGCCGAACTATTAACACGTCATTCCTACCGCACCACGGAAGATGAGATTCAGCGACTGCGGCGTTTGGGGTGGACGGACGAGCAAATCGCCGAAGCGGTCTACGTCACCGCTCTGTTTGCCTTCTATAACCGCGTAGCGGACGCCTTTGGGCTGGCCACGCCCAATATTCCGCCCCCCAAGGCGTAAAATCGACCTGCCACTCATTGCCGCGGCGAAATGTCGGATTTGCGGATTGTGCGGGGGATCGCGAATTGCCGTCGATTTGATGCGTGATTTCCGATGATTTGTCCAGCGTTTATTGCAATTCTGGTCGCAAGTTGCCAAAATCGTAGAGGATAGGTCAATTCTCGCACCCTCATCTCCGAACAGCGGTGAGGAAAGGTTAGCGGCATGTCGGTAATTACGGCGGACGCGTTTCGCGACGTTCTTGAAAAGAGCGAAGTTCTTTCAGCCGAACAGGTTGAGCAGGCAAAAGCCCAGGAGGGTGACGGCAAAGCGGTCGCGCGTTGGCTGATTAGCCAAGGCTGGCTCACGACCTGGCAGGCAAAGCTCCTGTTGGCGGGAAGGACCGGCTTGCGGCTGGGCAAGTACATCTTGCTGGACCGTATGAAGCGCGCTTCGGGCGATCTGTTCTTGGCCGAACATTCTCAGTTGTCACGGCGCGTCGCCATCAAGGTTTTGTCGCCGGCCGAAACTGCGGATCCCAAGCAGCTACAGGAGTTTCTGGCCATTGGTGTCGAGGTGGCGAAACTCGACCATCCAAACATCACTAGAATCTACGACATTAACAACGAGGCCGAACGATACTACATCGTCATTGAACATGTGGAGGGATCGTCGGTCGAGGCCTTGATCGAGCAGGAGGGCGCTCTGGACGCCCACACCGTCGCGCAGTTTGTTCGCCAAGCCGCCGAGGGACTGGCTCATGTGCATGAAAAGGAGATCGTCCATGGCCGAATCCATCCCGGTTGTTTTTTGGTCGACACCAACGGCGTCGTGAAGCTGCAAGATTTGGGAATGAAGCCGATTGGCGAATCGGGCTCCAATGGGAACGGTGCTGATGCGACCGATCCGCTCGCGAAGAAATTCCTGGCACCCGAACAACAACTGGGAAAAGCTGGCGACCATCGATCCGATATTTTCGCGTTGGGTGCGACGGCCATGTATATGCTGACGGGCGAGATCCCCTCGGATTCAAGCGCCGCCCCGACCTCGGCCCTCGAGAAAATCTTCCGCAAGATGATGGCCGCGCAACCCGATACTCGCCTGCAGTCGGCCGATTTGGTTGTCAAATGGATGGACAAATGGCTGCTGCAAAATCCGCCGCCAGAGGAAGATCCGCTGATTGATGACGTGGAAGACATCTCCAACATCGAGATCGAAGAAATCGAAGAGACAGGGGCCGATGGGAGTCCCGGGCTTCCATCACCATTTTCAATTGACACTGCTTCGGCTGACACCGCCTCGGCTGACGCCGTCCCGACGTCTGATGAGGAAGCGTCCGAGAAGTCGTTGGATGCCAAGTCAACGCTGAAGGACAGCACCAAAGCCAAGTCCGCCGGAAAAGGCGAAAGCGCGGACGAAAAACCTAAGAGTAAGGTGTCGCTGCTTTTGGTGCTGGGAATTGGCGTCGCATTGATGTTTGTGCTGGTGATTTGCACTGGCGCGGGCGCGACGGCCATGTACTTCATTTTGAAAGGCAGTGAGACCGAGTCCATGGTCGCGGTGGCGACAACCGCCGGGACTGACGGGGGCGGAGTCGAATCGGGAGGCAACGAGGCAACTGGCGCCACTGACGAACCAGAGGATGATGCGTCAGGCGCGGGAACGGAGGCGTCGGGTGGCGATCCCGATCCTTCGAATGATAAAAAAGACCCCTTTGTCATGCGGCTGAATCAGAACGATGAAGCCGCCGATGCCGAGAATCCGAAGGGCACTGACCCTGCGACAACCCAAGTCGCGAAAACGGACGATCCGAGCAAGCCGAACGGAGATCCCGCCACCACCAATCCGAAGCCAACAGAAGACAAGGCCCCGCCGACAACTCCTAAGCCGGACGCAGGAAAAGAAGCCGATCCGAAAAAGCCGGTCGCGGAAACTAAACCCATGCCGAAGCCGAAGCCGCCTACACCGGTGGATCCGTTGCGAGCTTTGCGCGGGAAGGCGTTCGACCTGCCGGACTTCGAGACAGCGGAAGGACTGAAGGAACTGGTCTTGGGGCCGCTCAAGGTGGAAAAGGCTGATACTTTGCTGTTCAATCTTTCTGGGGGAAAGAACGCCCACAAAGGGCTTGAGTACTTCACCATGGAGGGCGCGATCGGCGAAAGCGGCGATCGCGAGTACGGCCGCAGTTGGGTGTTCAAGCTGAACTATCCCGACGGGCATCAGGCTGCGATTGGCGAGCTGTGGATCGCCAAGAATCAATTGAAGTTTCAGTGGACCAAGGAAGCCGAAAAACACAAGTCGACTGGGTATCTACGAAATTGCGTGCTGAGCATGGTCGTCGGCGGCAACTCGACGGACTTGAAATTCCGCAAGCCAGCGCCTCTCGACGCCGTGGTACTCGACCTGGATAAGACTGGTGCGGGCGAAGCAAAAGCTAGTTTTGACGATATGCCCGCCAGGGAATCGATGTTCGTCGAAGTGTGGATTGAAGGGGCGTTCCCCAAACACGCCTTCCAACCAAGATCCAACTTCGAGGTCAAAGGGGATCCGATCTTGATTCAGATTGGAGAACCAATTGCGTCCACCCGCGACGCTCAGATCTTCCCCGCGTTCATCACCTTCGATGCGAAACTCCGCACCACCGGGCTTTCGATCACCGCGAACTTCAGTGTTAATTTGCCTGGTGCCCGCGATCGATATACGCCCAAAAAGTTCTCGGCCAAGCAACTAGAATTGATACTTCGCCAAGAGTCGGCGAATGTAATTCGCCAGGGCGAGGTCGTCCGGCAGTTCGCGACCGCCGGCAAGGACCCAAATAAACAGCAACAAGTTCTCATCAAGAACCGCGTGTCCCGCGCCGACGTCGAGCAGATGAAAGCTTACGTCGCTCGCGTCCAGCCGCTGCTGCAAAAATATACTCAGGTGAAGGACGAATTCGCGGGCTTGGTCAAAAACGCCAAGTTTCACGTACGTGTCTATCACCGGACCGACGATCCGGATAACCCCGGCAGTCTTGGTTACGAGGTGGTGCTTGCCCAATCGGCCGTTCCACCCAAAAAGAAGAAGCCCGCTAAGAAATAACCAACTCGGTCGTCAGTTGGCAGTTAGAAGATCGCGACTGCTTGGCAGGATAGGATACCTTCCGCCAATCGTCACGTATCATTCGGCAACGTCTTGCTTTTCGTACGCGGCCGTGGGTGCCGGACGTCCGTAGTAAAAGCCCTGACCGTAGTCAAAGCCCATTTCGCGGCACGCCTCGTCATCCTCGGCGGTTTCCACGCCCTCGGCCAACGCCGCAATCCCCAATCGTCTTGTCATTTGGACCAGCGCGGACAACATTTGTTTATGTTGAGTGGAGGCCCCGTGAATATTCTGCACAAGCGTCATGTCAAATTTCAGAATATCCGGAGACACCTTGACTAGTTCGACCAATCGCGCCTGCCCCGCGCCAAAGTCGTCGTATGCCAGGCGAATGTCAAGCTCGTCCAAGACCGTACGCAACTCGCCCATCGTATCCGGATTGACGGCGGCCGATTCATGAATCTCCAAGGTGATGGGTTGCTCGGGGCTCAATTCGCGAATCTCTTCCAGCGACGCGTAGAACCTTTTGGTATCTTCAAGTTCCAGCGGGTGCGTGTTCACGAACAACGGGGCGTCGGCCGGCAACCCCTTGCCCGAGACGATTCCTTCAAAACGTAACAGTCGGCTGAGTTCTGCCTCGAGATTGAGCTGCGCGGCCGCCGAAAACATCTGCTTGGGACTGTTCAAACCGAACAGCCGGCTGCGTCCCAGAATTTCGTAACCCGCGCACTCGTTATCGGAATAGTCGATGATGGGTTGAAAATGCGGGACGACCGCGCGATCGGTCAACAGTTCGTCAAATCGCGTCAACGCGAGGGCTTGATCTTCGGCATTCACCACCGCCGTTTGCGCGCGTCCCATTCCGTGGTTTCCCTGTTTGACCAAACGGAATGCGATATTGGCGAACTGCAGCAGGTCGCCTTCATTCAGTTCCGCGGATTTTTCGACGGGATTCCCGTTAACGAACGTGCCGTTCGTACTCCCCAAATCGCGGACTTGCAAAACTTCTCCATCCTTGAACAGTTCCGCGTGCAAGTTGGAAACGGCTGAAAACGGCAGGCACAGGGTCAGGTCGGATCGACGCCCAACTCGGAAGGGAATCGGATTCACCGCCACACAGCGCGTGGCGCTTGCTTCTTCGATGTTCCCGGTCAAGAACCAGAACGCGTCTGCGACAGGCGCATACTTGCCTGTTACAACCGTGGCATCTTCGAGTTGCTGATAGTCAAATTCGTTAGCTTCCATGACGGTCACTAATGCCTCCAAGGGGATCGAGTCAAGCCAGCCTTGAGAAAAAACCGTTCGTCAACGTTCTTCCCGTTCGTTTGAAGGGCTTGCGATTCTTGGATTCGCGCTGAGGTGAACTCCACGGGGACAACCGTCCGGCTGCCGATATTGAATTCCATCGCGCGACCGGTCGTACAACCCGACCGACAGCGGCCATTTCGGCCACGCGACACCAACACGAACCCACGCAATTGCCCCGACAAAACGTCCACTTTTTAATAATAGGACACGCAGAGCGCCCCGCCCGACGATCCATGGGCTGATCACGGAAATGAAGTGTCTGTTCTGTCGATTATTCCGCTGGTGCGAGGCGGAGCGAAACGCCAGTCGGAGAAAACCTACTTGTGCGGCTTGGGATACGCAAAAATTGCCTGGCGCCGCGTTACGCGAGTGGCATCAAAGCGTCAGATTTCGCGAGCCGCCAAGCCGAGCGATCACCAACACGACCACCGCCGCGAACACCATGATCAACGAAACCGCGACCGCGGCTTCTAGGTCGCCGATGCTCAGTTCCAGAAACACGGTCGTCGAAAGCACTTCCGTCTTGCCTCGGGTGGCTCCGGCAAAAACGAGTAGTGGACCGAATTCGCCCAGCGAGCGAGCCCATGCCAGAGTGCCCGCCGTGACGACGCCGCGCCACGCTTCCGGCAACACCACTCGGCCAAAAGCTTGGGCCCGAGTACAGCCCAGCGTCAACGCCACTTGCTCGCGCCGTGAATCGATATGGTCGAACGTGGCCCGCATCGTTCGTACCGCGAACGCGCAAGCGACCATGAACTGCGCGAGAATGACGGCCGGAATCTGATAAACCACCGCCTCGCGAACAAACAGTGGCAAGTACTGAAACAGAATCAGCAGGCTCAAGCCGACGACCAACGGCGGCAACACAATGGGGATATCCAGCGTGGCGTCGACGATCCCCTTGCCCGGAAAATTATGACGCGACAAAAGATAGCCAATCGGAATCGCCACCCACAGCGAAAGAATGGCCGTGGTGGTGCAAGACAGCAGAGTCAGCCGAATTGAATATTGAATATCGGGATCGGCCAACGCGGTGAAGATCGGATTGCCCGCTGCCGGATCACCGCGAAACATGTAAGCCGCGTCGGCCGCCAGCATGGCCAGGATCAGAAACAGATAGGTGCCGCCAATCACGCAGATGATAATGTAAAACGGCACGTCCGACCCGACGTGATGTTCGGAACCCCTCGCGGGCTCTTTAAGCGGACCCGACATCAGCGATCTTCCCCTTGTTGGGAACTACCGCCAGGCGACTTGGGCGAATCGGAAGCAGGCGGGGCCTCGCCGCTAGAAGATGCTTTCAATTGCCAAATGAAGCCGGCTTTTTCAAAGGAGTCCTGCGATTCGGCGATGGCATCGAACAGCCGTCCCGCCAGATGCTTGTGGTCGCTGGACTTGGCGACTCCGTAAGGCTGCACCGCTTTTGCCAACGGCGACTCGATCTGGACGACGTCCAACTTTTCGCTTTCCGCCAACGTGTCGGTCTTGTAGGCCAGCACGGCATCCGCCGAGCCGGTCGTGATGCTTGGAACCAGCAAAGCCGAAGTTTGCGTTTGCGTGACCACATTTTCTTTCAGCAGTTGGTCGTAGATGCCTTGGCTTTGCAGCAACTTGCGGCTGAGCACTCCGATCGTGCATTGATCCGGTTGTCCCAGCGCGACACGCACACCAGGCTTGGTCAGATCCTTGGGAGTTTTGATCTCTTTTGGATTTCCCTTTTGCACCACGATCACGATGTCCGTGTTGGAAATATTCACGACATCCTGAAACTGGTCCGAGACACTATCCATGTAGTAGACATCGCAGGCCATATAAATATCGGGAAAGCCGGCCCCGCCGCTCTCCTTGATCGTCGACATTTGAGCCGTGAGTATTCCGCAACCGTTGGGCACCTCGTTGATTTCGACCCCTTCCCGCGTGGCAAACGCCTTCACGATCGGTTCCAGCGCGATCCGATTCACGGTCCCGTAGAAGAACGTCAGTTCCGGAGTTTTCGACCACTTGTCGCCATCGGTTGGTTCGTAACCGGTCGACTCGAAAGTCTTCAAGCCTTGGTCCCGGGCCCCGAGATACCGGGCGAAGCGCAGCGCGGCCGTCGGAGTTTTGGAACTGGTCATGACACCGATGGTGATGTGGACCGTACCCGCGTCGAGTTCGGGCACGCGAATCGCGTCAATTTCCGGATACTGGTTGGCGGTCGAATCCCAGATGATTCCCGCGTCGACGCTTCCCAGCTTGATATCATTGGCCACGTCCGGCACGGTGGGTTTGAAGACTCCATTCTGGCGGACTCGCTTTTCGAGTGCGTGCCATTTGCCAACTTTCCCAATCAATTGGCGCGTCTTCTTGCCGATGGCCGCCTGTTCCGGATTTCCTAGCGCGATGCGAACGCCGTCGGCCAACAGATCATCAATCGTGCGAATGCCTTTGGGATTGCCATGGGCCACCGCGATCACCGGCCGCATGACGGCCAGCGGAAGCTGCTCTTTGACCAGGCCCTTTTCCTTGGCCAGTTCCGTGTAACTGTCGTCGGCGGCGAGATACAAGTCGCCCATCTTCGCCACTTCAATCTGATTCAACAGAGAATTGGAACCGCCGTACATCAGTTGTATTTTTACGCCGTACTCCTTCTCGTACTCAGCGGCAATCCGCTGGACCGGCAGACGCATCCCGGCGGCACAGTACATGACTAGGTCGCCGTCGCCTTGTCCCGCGCCCAGGCCAAGCCCCCGACCCCAAAACATCGAAACAAACAGTACAACCAGTACCAGTAACGAACCGCCGCCGACCACGTACAGCGGATTAACATGACGATTTTGGTGAATGCCGCGGGCCATGGAGGGGAATACTTTCAAATGGGCTGGA
Source organism: Planctomycetota bacterium (assembly GCA_029259935.1). Next base: position 9,226 of record JAJDEH010000335.1, on the reverse strand, counting down.
ACTCTTTTATAATCAGCGTAAGAGACGCGGATTCACTTTGCAACCTGCGAGCAGATGCCCGGCTTCCCGAAGGTGCCGGGCATCTTTCTCAAACCGCCACCAGCGAGCACCCGACCTTGATTGAAGTCAGCAACATAGCCGTTCAACTTGGCAGTTTTACTTTGGAAAATATCAGTTTCGAAGTGGCGCCCGGCGACTACGGCGTTCTGATGGGACGGACGGGCAGCGGCAAGACAACGATTCTGGAAGTTGTCTGTGGATTGAAGCATTTGTCCGCGGGCCAAATCCGGCTTAACGGAAGGGACGTCACCTATAAAAAACCGGCCGAACGCGACATCGGTTACGTGCCGCAAGACGGCGCGTTGTTTCCGACCATGACCGTTCGCGACCACTTGGCATTCGCGCCAACGCTCCGCGGCTGGACCAATCGAGATATCGACGCGCGTGTCGAGGAATTGGCGGACCTACTTGGAATCGACTATTTGTTGGAACGCAAGCCTCATGGCCTAAGCGGCGGCGAAACGCAACGCGTGGCGCTGGGCCGGGCGATTGCCTGCCGTCCCGGAATTCTCTGCCTGGACGAGCCGCTCAGCGCGCTGGACGAGGAAACTCGCGAAGAAATGTACGACTTGCTTAAGTCGGTGCAGCGTCGCACGGGAGTCACGGCGTTGCACGTGACCCATAGCCGCGGCGAGGCGACCGCGCTGGCCGACCGGCTGCTGCTTCTCGAAAATGGCCGAATTCACATGTCCAATAACAATGGCTCGACGAAATCCAAGGTCGAGGATGCCGCCATCAATGAAGAGCCGGCCATTGCGATGCCCACGGAGCAGGCCGAATGACCGTCACGCTAACCTACGGGGCCCAGATCAAGCAGGCCGCCGGAACCGACTCGCAAACGGTGGACGTCGATTCGAATTGCTCGCTGCAGGACCTTCTTCGCACCGTGGCCAGCGAACGCACCGAGGAATTTCAACAGATGCTGTTCGGCAAACAGGGAGACTTACACCCTTCCATCCTGTTGTTTGTCGGCGACGAGCAGGTGCGTTGGAATTCCGTGGTCGAACTGAAAGAGAACGACGTCGTTTCGATCCTGTCACCGATATCCGGCGGTTGAACTGCCTCACTTCCAAGACATGTCAGATCCGAAATCGCTGAACGACGACGAGCGGGCCGTTTACGAGTGGCAAATATGGTCACCCGGTTTTGGCGAACCTGGACAACAGGCCCTCAAAGGCGCGTCGGTATTGGTATCGCGCCTGGGCGGATTGGGCGGAGTGGTCGCGTACGAATTGGCGGCGGCCGGAATTGGCAAGCTGGTGCTGGCTCATGCCGGCAACGTCAAACCGAGCGACTTGAATCGCCAACTGCTGATGACGCACGACTGGCTCGGCAAGCCCCGGATTGAATCCGCCCGACGCCGTCTTTTAGAATTGAATCCCCGGCTGGAGATCGTGGCCGTCGGCGAAAACGTCAACGACGACAACGTGGCCCGTTTGGTCGACCAAGTCGATTTGATCGTCGATTGCGCGCCGCTATTCGAAGAACGCTATGCCATGAATTGCGAAGCCGTGCGGCAACGCAAGCCGATCGTCGAAGCGGCGATGTACGATCTGGAGTCCACTCTGACCACGATCGTTCCTGGTCAAACGCCTTGTCTGTCTTGCCTATTCCCGGTCAAGCCGCCCGCCTGGCGGCGCGAATTCCCCGTGTTCGGCGCGGTTTCCGGCACGGTTGCCTGCATGGCCGCCATGGAAGCGATCAAGGTACTCGCGAAGTTCGGCGAACCGTTGCTTGGCAAGCTTGTTACCTGCGACCTGCGCGGCATGATATTCAGCAAACGTAGCATGCTGCGAAACCCGGAATGCGAGGTGTGCGCCCCGCTTTGGCGTACCAATTGAGCTGATCGCAGGGGCGCATGTCGTCGCGGCGCGGATTCACCAACCGCGCTAGACTTGCGGGATCATGGGAGTCAAGGAACGATCGCCAGGGCGACCAACTGCATTGCCTCGCCTCAAGATTGATCTCAATGTCGACTTTATCCCCAATTAGCGTGTCCGCCGCGCCGTCCGATAATTTTGACGCCCATCTCAAAGTCACGGCACGGCTAATTCAGGACACGGCGCGGATTGCCCATTTTCGCTAGCGGAGACTGTGATACAATCAATGCGCTGGAGAGTTTTCACTGGACTACGCTGAATGAGGGTTGCGCTATGATGGGCGGCTCGGCGTCGTTCACCCACCATCAATCCAACTTGTGTTGGGGAAGACGCATCTAGATTGCAGACCATCCTAGAACGTGAAAATGTTCTGCTGGCTCCTTTCGCGATGCACAGCGTCGACTCGGTTGGCCGCAAGCATGAGGAGCCCCTGCATCCTTATCGGGGTCCCTTTCAGCGCGACCGAGATCGCATTCTGCACAGTTGGGCCTATCGCCGACTCAGTGGTAAGACCCAAGTTTTCACTGGCGACATGGGCGACTATCACAGGACGCGGCTGACCCATACTCAGGAAGTCGCCTCCATTGCCCGGACGCTGGCCCGCGTGCTACGTCTCAACGAAGATCTAGTGGAAGCCCTCGCCTTGTTTCACGATATCGGTCATCCGCCCTTTGGTCACGCGGGCGAGGACGCGCTCAACGAATATTTGGCCGGCCACGGCGGCTTTTCGCACAATCAACATGCTCTGGTGATCGCGGAAGAACTGGAGATGCGCTATCACGGCTTTCCGGGCCTGAACCTCAGCCACGAAGTCCTGCAAGGGCAACGCATGCGGGCGGATAAGCAGAGTCCCGCGCGGCAACCGTTGCTGGAAGTCCAAATCGTCGATGCCGCCGACAGCATGACGTACGACGCGCACGATACCGACGACGCCGTGAAGCTTGGTTTGCTCACGGTGGGCGAGCTTGCCCAGAACGAATTGATCCACGGCTGCCTCAAACGAGTGGGAGACCGTTGTGGCGCGCTCGACGGAGCCCGCTTGAGAAAAGCGGTCGTCCACGAACTGATCGACTGCCAAGTCACCGACTTGCTGGAGCGAACCAAGTCGGAATTGGCGGACCGCGACTTTTCCTCCGCCGCGGAGGCTTCGCAAAGCGATTTTGTTATTGGCCCCAGTGTCGCGCTGGCCGAACAGAAAAAACAGTTGGAATCATTTCTTTACGATCGCGTCTACCGACATGATGACATTGTTAGAGTTCGCCAGGAGGCCCAAGATCGATTGCAGAAAATGTTCGCCGGATATCTACGCAAGCCGGACCTGCTGTCGCTAAGGTATCGCCAGCGAATCGAATTAGTCGGCCTGGACCGCGCCATTGGCGAATATCTGGCCGGAATGACGGACCGTTTTTGTGATGAACAGTTCCGCCGGCATTTCACGGAATACCCCGGGGGCTAGTCGCTGAGAGGGCCGGCTGTATAGAATGAGATTGTGTGAAATAGGTTACATTTGCTACGCCACTCAAACGGGAAAATCTTGGGGCCAACGGACTCTGGCGTCCCTTCTTCAACATTATGTTTTTGTGGATACTACGCGCCTCCTATTTGCTTGTCACGGCAGGCGTTGCGTTTTATTTGACGAAATCCTCCCAGGTCGATCCACCGCCAACGTTCCTCTTCTTCTGCATTGTCTTGGGGATCGCGGGACTTGTGATTCTTGGCGATGTGCTGATTCAGCGCAAGCGGATTGAGTTCATCACCAGCGTCTTTACTGGGATGATCGTGGGCATTCTGTTGACCTATTTTGTCCGCGTCGCGATCGATCCTCTTGTCTCGACGATGTATAGCGAGATGCCCGACCAGGGTAAGCATGTTTTGGACTTAATTCTGTTGCCCATCGGAATCGGGGCTTGTTATGTCTGCATCAGCTTGCTGCTGCAGACGCGGGACGACTTTCGCTTTATCATTCCCTACGTCGAGTTTTCCAAGGAAGTCAAAGGTCTGAAGCCCTATCTGCTGGACACCAGCGTGATCATCGACGGTCGCATCGCCGACCTCGTGGAAACCGGGGCCTTGGACAATCAACTGATCATGCCTCGCTTTATTCTCAACGAGCTTCAGGGAATCGCCGACAGCAGTGACAAACTGCGACGCAGTCGCGGGCGGCGCGGCCTCGACATTGTCAATCGGCTACGCACTCAAAAGGGTGTCGAACTGAGAATCTACGAGCGCGAAGTCAAGGAAATGGCGGGGCAGCCGGTCGATATGAAGCTGATCCTGTTGGCGAAGTTTCTCGAAGGCAAGGTGGTCACGGGTGACTACAACTTGAACAAGGTGGCCAAGATCCACAATGTTCCGGTGATCAATTTGAACGACATCGCCAATTCACTCAAGCCCGTCTTCCTGCCGGGCGAGCATGTTGACGTATCCGTGGTGAAGCCCGGGGAAGAAGCCAATCAGGGAGTTGGATATCTGGACGACGGGACGATGATCGTCATCGAAGACGGCCGTGCCCATGTGGGGCAAACGATTCAAATCGTCGTCACCAGCGTGCTGCAAACGAGCGCCGGGCGAATGATTTTTGGCCGGTACGAAAAGGGCGGCAAGCCAAGTCGCTAGCCGGTGGCGACGTTTCGATGTTGCCGATTTCCTCCCGTCGTTGAATGGCGGCTTAACACCCCCAGATCCAGCGCCAGCGGTGGAAGATCCAGTCGTTTCCAGTGCCGCCGTCGATCGTATCGTCGCCGCGGCCGCCAAAGATAATATCGTCGCCCGCTCCACCATCGATGGTGTCATCGCCGTTGCCGCCGTCGATCAGATCGTTCCCGTCACCACCGTCGATGATGTCGTTGCCGTTGCCGCCGAACAGCAAGTCGTCGCCGTCTTCGCCAATCAGCACGTCCGCCCCGTTGCCGCCGAAGATCCAATCGTTGCCCTCGCCACCGTTGATGGTGTCGTCGCCGTTGCCGCCGAACAGCCAATCGTCGTCGGCGTTGCCGAAGATGATATCGTCGTCGTTTTGGCCGTAGATCACATCGGAACCATCGCCGCCAATGGCCGTGTCTTGACCGTTTCCACCGGCGATGAGGTCGTTCCCCGTACCGCCATGCAGACAATCGTCGCCGTCGTTGCCTTTGATGAAATCGTGACCCGCGCCGCCCAGGATCACGTCGTGGCCCGCTCGGCCGATGAGCAGATCGTTGCCTAGGCCGCCGATAATCTTATCATTGCCGCGACCGCCAATGATCGCGTCGTCGCCCGCGCCGCCATTCAATACCGTTGGCAAACTCAGGGCATGGGAAACCGCAATGAAGTCGCTGCCGCCGAGGCCCAGCACGAGAATTTCGCTGACATCGGCCAGATTCGCGGTGACGTATTGCGTGCTGACGTAGCGCTGACGAATCTTGACTTTGATCTGGCCGTTGTATTTGCGGTAAACGGTGATTTCATCGTGTCCTTCGGTTCCAGCGATGGCCAAGATACCGCTCTGCAGAGCCGTTTGCTGAATGGCGACCTGCACGCCTTCCTGATCGGCGGCCGTCCCGTCACTGACGGAAATGCTGATCGAGTACGTGTCCTTGGCGGTGTAAGTGTGAGTCAATTCGAAGCTGCGGCCGTCGTCGCCAAGATCGACATCGGTGATGTTGAACGTCTCGATCGTGCCGTCGTTCCAATTGACCGTTACCACATGCGAATCCGTTTGATTGACATCGGTGAAGGTTCCCTTCAGGATTAGTTTTTGGCCAACGACCGCGGCATCGCCGGTTGCCGATAGGTTGACGGTCCGGCGATCTTCGGAACCGTCCTTGTTCGTATCGTCGATCAGGCCTTCCAGTGTGAGTCCGGTGATGACAGGCGCACTGTTCGTTCCGTCGACCGAGATCGTAACCACGGCCGTTTCCGTGACTCCTCCAGATGTAGCGGTGTAGCTAAAGTTGTCCGTGCCGCTGAAATTGGCGGTGGGCGTATAAGTCACGGTACCATTCGCTTCGATCACCACCGCGCCGTGGGAACCGTTGGTGACCGCCGTCACCGCGGCGAGCCCCTCGAAGTTGTCATTGGCGAGAACATTGAGGTTGACTGCCGTGCCTTCGTTCGTAGTGGCTGCGTCGTTGGCAATATCCGCTACCGCATCGATGGTCACATCGACAGTGGCGACCTCGATAACTCCGCCGGACGAGGCCGTGTACGTGAAACTGTCGCTGCCGTTGAAATCGGCGTTGGGCGTGTAGGTCAGCGTGCCATTGGGTTCAATCACGACCGAGCCATGGGCACCTTGACCGACAGCGGTCACGGTTGCCGCCCCTTCGAACGTATCGTTGGCAAGCACGTTGAGATTCACTGCCGTATCTTCATTCGTTGTGGTTGAATCGTTGGCAATATCCGCCACGGCGTTGACGGTCACAGTGACGGTTGCTGTTTCGGTCGCTCCACCGGACGTGGCCGTGTAGGTAAAGCTGTCCGTGCCGTTGAAGTCGGCATTCGGCGTATAGGTTACCGTGCCATCGGATTCGATGACGACCGCGCCGTTGTTGCCTGAACTGACGGCGGTGACTGCGGCCGTGGCCTCGAACGTGTCATTGGCCAACACATTCAAGTTGACCGCCGTTTCTTCGCTCGTGGTAGCGGCGTCATTGACGATATCCGCAACCGCGTTGAGGGTGACGTCCACGGTTGCGGTCTCGGTGACTCCACCCGAGGTGGCAGTGTAGGTGAAACTGTCGGCACCGTTGAAATCAGCATTGGGCGTGTAGGTCACCGTGCCATTGGGCTCGATGGTCACCGAGCCGTTGCTGCCTTGGCTGACGGCAGTCACTAACGCAGTGCCGTCGAACGTGTCGTTGGCGATTACATTCAGATTGACCGCTGTGCCTTCGTTCGTCACCGCGATGTCATTCACGATGTCCGCGACTGCATTGACGGTGACGTCCACGGTTGCGGTCTCAGTGACTCCACCGGACGTGGCCGTGTAAGTAAAGCTGTCGCTGCCGTTAAAGTCGGCACTTGGCGTGTACGTTACGGTGCCGTTCGTTTCAATGATGACCGAGCCGTTACTGCCCTGGCTGACGGCAGTCACCAACGCAGTGCCCTCAAAGTTGTCGTTGGTCCGCACATTCAGATTGACCACGGTGTCTTCATTTGTTGTGGCCGAGTCCCCGACGATATCTGCCACTGCATTGACCGTGACGTTCACCGTGGCCGTTTCGGTGACGCCACCCGAGGTGGCCGTGTAGGTGAAACTGTCGTTGCCGTTGAAATCGGCATCGGGCGTGTACGTTACGGTGCCGTTCGTTTCGATGACTACCGAGCCGTTAGTGCCCTGGCTGACGGCAGTCACCGACGCGGTGCCCTCAAAGTTGTCGTTGGTCAGCACATTCAGATTGACCACGGTGTCTTCATTTGTTGTGGCCGAGTCCCCGACGATATCTGCCACGGCGTTGACGGTCACGTGGACAGTTGCCGTTTCGGTCACTCCACCGGACGTGGCCGTGTATGTGAAGCTGTCGCTGCCGTTAAAGTCGGCACTCGGCGTGTACGTTACGGTGCCGTTCGTTTCGATGGTCACCGAGCCGTTACTTCCCTGGCTGACGGCGGTCACCAAGGCAGTGCCTTCAAATGCGTCGTTGGCCAGCACATCAAGATTCACTGCGGTGTCTTCATTTGTCGTGGCCGCGTCCCCGACGATATCCGCGACTGCATTGACCGTGACGTTCACCGTGGCCGTCTCGGTGACTCCCCCGGACGTGGCGATGTAGGTGAAGCTGTCGTTGCCGTTGAAGTCGGCACTCGGCGTGTAGGTTACGGTGCCGTTCGTTTCAATGATGACCGAGCCGTTGCTGCCTTGGCTGACGGCGGTCACCGACGCGGTACCTTCAAATGTGTCGTTGGCGAGCACGTTCAGATTGACCGCAGTTTCTTCATTAGTGATGGCGGCATCATTTACGATATCCGCCACCGCGTTGACGGTCACGTCCACGGTTGCGATCTCGGTGACGCCACCCGAGGTGGCAGTGTAGGTGAAGCTGTCGGCTCCGTTGAAATCAGCATTGGGCGTGTAGGTCACCGTGCCATTGGGCTCGATGATCACCGAGCCTTTGCTGCCTTGGCTGATGGCAGTCACTGACGCGGTACCTTCAAAGTTGTCGTTGGTCAGCACATTCAGATTGACCGCCGTTTCTTCGTTCGTCGCAGCGGCGTCATTGACGATGTCCGCCACCGCGTTAACCGTCACGTCCACGGTTGCGGTCTCGGTGACGCCTCCGGAAGTGGCCGAGTAGGTGAAGTTATCGCTGCCATTGAAATCGGCGTTGGGCGTGTAGGTTACCGTGCCATTGGGTTCGATGGTCACCGAGCCGTTACTTCCCTGGCTGACGGCGGTCACCAACGCAGTGCCTTCAAATGTGTCGTTGGCCAGCACATTCAAGTTGACCGCAGTTTCTTCGCTTGTGGCAGCGGCGTCATTGACGATGTCCGCCACGCTGTTGACGGTCACGTTGACGGTTGCGGTCTCGGTGACTCCACCCGAGGTGGCAGTGTAGGTGAAACTGTCGGCACCGTTGAAGTCAGCGTCGGGTGTGTAGGTTGCCGTACCGTTGGATTCAATGGTCACCGAGCCGTTACTGCCCTGACTGATGGCAGTCACCAACGCAGTGCCTTCAAATGTGTCATTGGCGAGTACATTCAAGTTGACTGCGGTGTCTTCATTTGTTGTGGCCGAGTCCCCGACGATGTCCGCCACTGCGTTGACGGTCACGTTGACAGTCGCTGTTTCGGCGACTCCCCCGGACGTGGCGATGTAGGTGAAGCTGTCGTTGCCGTTGAAATCGGCGTTGGGCGTATAGGTTACGGTGCCGTTCGTTTCAATGATGACCGAGCCGTTGTTGCCTGAACTGACGGCGGTGACTGCGGGCGTGGCCTCGAACGTGTCATTGGCCAACACATTCAAGTTGACCGCCGTTTCTTCGCTCGTGGTAGCGGCGTCATTGACGATATCCGCCACCGCGTTGACAGTCACGTCCACGGTTGCGATCTCAGTGACGCCACCCGAGGTGGCAGTGTAGGTGAAACTGTCGGCACCGTTGAAGTCAGCGTTGGGTGTGTAGGTTGCCGTGCCGTTGGATTCAATGGTCACCGAGCCGTTACTGCCCTGACTGATGGCAGTCACCAACGCAGTGCCTTCAAATGTGTCATTGGTCAGCACATTCAGATTGACCGCCGTTTCTTCGTTCGTCGCAGCGGCGTCATTGACGATGTCCGCCACCGCGTTAACCGTCACGTCCACGGTTGCG
>JAJDEH010000334.1 GCA_029259935.1 Planctomycetota bacterium | reverse complement strand
TCGTCCAGCACCAACCTCCAAAACTCCTCTCTCTCAACCGACCGCTTCGATCTCGCCATTGCAAGCTCCCAAGTTCGAGGAAACCAAATCCTCTAACCTAACCCACAAAGCAAGATGTACTTCACCATCCGCTCACGGATCTTGGCCACGAAACCTCGCACGTAAAGTCGTTTCAGCAGAAGCGTTACCCGATTTGCTTGTCGACGTCGCTTGACGAGATGACGTCGCTTGACGAGATCCCGCGGCTCGTTCCTCAACTGGCGGCAATGGTCCGCAGTGAAGAAGCCTCGCAATAAGAACTCTCCCGACAACACGGCTTAGGATCGTTCGCGAAACAAGTGTCGCGTTTTGATCAGCCGTTGGGCGTTAGCCACGGTTTTTCAGAACCGGAGGCTAACGCTGGCGAACAGCGGGTCCCGACTCTAAGTCTAGTGTTGACATTACGGCTTACATCAGTGACAGTTTATTGGTTCTAACTCAAACAGATTTCCCTGCCAGATGGATCGTCTAAACCAATCTCACGTCGTTGTCGAAGACTCGGCTGTCACGCGCCGCCGGATGTTGCGCGCGACCGCCGGCATGCTGGGCATCTCGTTGCCCTCTTGGCTTCAGTTGCGCAGCAGCGCCCTTGCCGAGGGCGAGCGACGTTCAACCGGCAAGGCCAAGTCGTGCATTGTTGTCTATTGTTGGGGTGGGATGAGCCACCACGAGACGTTTGATCCCAAGCCGGACGCTCCCGTCGAAGTTCGCGGCGAGTTTGCTCCGATTGCCACGGCCGCGCCGGGAATTCAAATCGGTGAACATCTTCCTCATCTGGCCAAGCAGATGGACAAGATCGCGGTCATCCGGTCGATTCACCATGACCAATCGGCGCATGGGCGTGGAATGTACTGGAACATGACGGGGCACGCGCCACCACCGGTTCCCGCCGGAAATATTTCGCCCTCGCGGCACCACTGGCCGTCGCTGGCCGCCATGGTGTCGAAGCTGCGTACCTCTCCCCGCGGCGTACCTACCGCGGTCCGGCTGCCATATCCGATGGTGGACAACGGCACGTTGCAGGCCGGTGAGTACGGCGGCTGGTTGGGCGTTGAGTTCGACCCGATTGTCATGCGCACTCCGGCCGGCAAGCCTTGGGCGGGCGTGTCGCGAAGTCTGGGTTCCGAGGTGTTGGAACTGGGCGACAACATCGACCTTCGTCGAGTGAATGCGCGCACCAGCCTGTTGCAAAACCTTGAGCGAAAGGTCAGTCCCGACGCAGACTACGCGGGCTTCGAACACTTCCGCCAACTCGCCACCGACATGCTGCTCAGCCCCTCGATCAAGGCGGCTTACAATCTGGAGAAGGAAGATCCGCAGGTCCGCGAGTCGTATGGCGACCATCTTGGCGGACAGAGTCTATTGTTGGCCCGTCGGCTGATTGAATCTGGCGTGCCGATCGTTCAGGTCTGCTGCGCTGCCGGCGATCTAAACGGCGGCTCGGGCGACATGTGGGATACACACGGAGATAACTTCAACCGCTTGAAGAAACGACTGCTGCCGCCGTACGACCAAGGGATGTCGGCGTTGCTGGCGGACTTAGCGTCGCGTGGCATGTTGGACGAAACGCTGGTCGTGTTCCTAACCGAGTTTGGACGAACTCCCAAAATTAACGGCGGCGCGGGCCGCGACCACTATCCCAACGTCTACAGCGTGGCCCTGGCGGGCGGCGGAATTCGCGGCGGCCAAGTGTTTGGCAGCAGCGACGACAACGGCGCTTACCCGCGCAACAACCCCTGCAGCCCGGCCGATCTGCACGCAACCATCTTTCACGCCCTGGGCATATCTCCGCGGACCGAGATACACGACATGCTCGGTCGGCCGCTTTCGGTCAGCGATGGCCAAGTGTTGCCGCTGACCTAAAGTCAGTCTCATCGACGACGGACCGGGCGAAAGTCCTCGTTTACCTCGGAGGTGGTGTCTCGGTTTCCGCAGGCACCCCCTGCATTTGCATGCTATATTTTATGGAGAATCCTTTCGAATCGGCCGCGTGGTTGCGGCACGATTTTTCGATTCCATCTCTTGCATGGCTTTCTATCCAACGAATCGGACTGATTGCGCGATTGATCCTCTCGCGCAGTTAGGACCGTTCCATCAATAACTTTCGCGCGTATGGCGTTAGCGGCCGGTGATTCCGTCATCGGAATTTCCGGGCGCCAGCCGATGATCCCCATTCGCTCAAGATGTTGTGGGAAAAAGCAATTGCCCCGTTAACCGATCGACTTGCGCCAGAGCCTCCAACGAGTGCCTGTAATTCACATGAAGCAAAAGCCATTAGCCCCTTCGGACAGCGTACTCGTTGACACGAGGTCTGGAGATTTTGCATCCGTGGCCGTTGATCAGTTATCCGGTCGAGCTCATCGGATCCTCATCGTTTCAGAAGATGAGCATATCGAGGCTCAGACACTGAGAGAGTTGGCACCGGAAATCGCGTACATCAGCGTTCGGTCGAAATCGACTTCTGGCTCGCCGATGATCCGCCTGATTACGCGCACCTGCCCAAACTGTTCCGTCGTTCTAATTGGCACATCGAATCCAACAGACGAAGCAGCACACTTCGCGCGAACCCTCAAGTTGCGAGTCTTGGAAACCGTCGGTCGGGAAGCGCCATCGGCAAACCTGACGGACGTGGGAGCTGCGAAGATCACGCGGGTGCTTGTCGTGGACGACGATCAGATCTCTGGAGAATTCGCCAAAGTGGTGCTAGAAGAATCCGGCTACGTCGTGGATGTTGCTCGATCCCCGGAGTCCGCCAGATTCGCGTTTGACAGGCATTGCCCCGATCTTGTGCTGATGGACGTTCATCTTGGCCACGCAAACGGCGTAAAACTGGTTGCCGCGATGCGCAAAGGAACCGTGTTCCCCGAAGTGCCTGTAGTGATGGTCACATCCGATCGAACCTATGAAACCGTGACGGATGCCGCGTCCGTCAAAATTCAAGGATATATCATAAAGCCGTTCGATACGAGGTTCTTGATCAAGAAGATTCGGAACGTCTTACGGGAATCTCAACCGGGCGAAGAAAAAGTTGGGAATTAAAGAAAGGACCCACCGTCTGTTCGTCGGCGCGTGACCCCAAGCTTGTCGTCGAATTGATCGAGCGCGGCCAAAAACGGATCGCTTTCGTGCCGGCCACCGCGCGATCGCTCTTGCCCCGCACCAGTTCCTAAGTGATTCTTAGTCAAGATAAATGGCAAGTTCAGTCGCCGCCATCAAAGCCATCGCGCCACCGCGATCGTCTTTCCCAAGAATCGCGGTGCGATGATAATAGTCGGCGAGCGACCTTTGCTTTCCCGTTCCGGTGCACACATCGACGAGTTGGCCGTCGCTGGCAATCCTCAGCCGAATCGCCGCCCAGCCGCGGCGGATGATGGGATCGAACTGTTCGCGGTCCAACCATCCCTCGCGAGCGCCCAACGCCGCGGCGAAGGTAATCATGCAAGTGCAGGTGAATTCTCGGTAACTGGTCGGTTGATCGATGACCTGATGCCAGCAACCGGATTGGTCTTGATGCTTGGCCAGTGCCGAAAGATGCGAGCGGAACATTTTTAACAGATCATCTCGATCCGGGCGATCGCGGGGCCAGTGTTTCAAGCAAAGCGCCAGACCAAGCGCGGGGAATCCGTTGCCACGACCCCAAGCAGCCTCGTCCAGCGGCGAATGACGATAGATACCGTCGTCGCGCAAGACCAACTTTCGCATGAATCGTAAATGTCGAAGACACATTTCGAAGTACCGCTCGTCCCCGGTCAGTTTGCCAAGATGCGCCAAGATCGGCCCGCCCATGAACAAGGCGTCACTCATCTCGCTATGAAACGGCATCGACGGTTTCAGCCCCTCGGTAGAGAACCCCAGGTCGGCGGCATGGCGCGCCAGTTTCAAATAACGTGCGCGCGGTTCATCCTTGTCGGTCCGCTCAGCCAGTTCACTGAAAATCAAATGTCCCGACAGGGCGCTGCCGTTCTTCGGCCCGGTCGGCTTCTTGCCTTCGAAATACGGAGCCACTATGCGCCTCACATCTTCGGCGTGGTCCGTATCACCCGCCAACTCACCAAGCCGCAATCGGCCGACCAGCGCCAGGGAGGGAATGTAGGCGACCGAATTGAGTTGCTGTCCATACACACGGCTCAATTGGCCAGCAATCTCGATCGGCGAGCGGGCGGCGCGGGACTGTAATTCCTTACGAGCAGGTGAGGGACCTCGAAAGGATGACTCTTTTAGCTTGCCCAGCAGTTCAACCAAAAACTTGCTTGAGCCCCAGGCCGACGTTTCCACGCCCACGGCACTGATTCGTCCCGTACCGCCTGGCTTGTTCAGAACTAATGCATCGGCAAGTATAAAACGTTGATCGCTGGCCGGCGATAGCGCGTCCGCTTCAAGGTGTCCCTGCAAGTCGTCGGCCGTGGGAATATACCAGCGGCGTTCTTTCGCCGGATGGACCTCGACGACAAGATCGGGCGCGTGCATGCCAATCCACCGCCAAACATAGGCGGGCGCGGGGTCGGCTGCTGAATAGTACTTGCCCGGCGGGGGATAGATGGTCGGTTTCGGCCAAGGCCGACCGGGATGCACCAGCGGCAACGCGGAAATAACAAACTGGCCACGCAGTTCGGCGGCTGCGTCGGACTTGTAGAACCAAGCCATGGCATCGCCAATAGAACGACTGGCCCAAGACGAGTCGCCGACCAACAAGACGCGCGTTTTCCTTGTCGAGTAATTCAGATCCTCAAGGTGGATGACCGCCTCGATGGCCGTGTTCGACGCCGTCACTCCAACCGGCCAAACTTTGATCTGGGCGTTGTCGATGTCACGAACTAGTTGCTTGGGAACAACCGCCGGATCAAGGGCGAGGGACCAAGAAGGAATACCAAAAATAAAGCCCAACATCAAAAAGCGAATCATCATTTTCACCTAATCATCTAGCAGCGTCGTTCAACCATTGGTCCGACTCTAGCCGCAAGAACTCACGCGTCAAGCGAATCACCGAGCGATAGAATTCGGTTTGGCAGCGGGGCTCGGCGGCGTCAAGCAACTGCTCGGGCCACGCCAAGTGATCTCGAAAGAAATGGCCGGCGAGTTCCAAGATCGCCCCCTGGTCGTCCGCGTTTGCACTCGGCACGGCGCCGATAATCGCGGCCATTACGCCCAGTTGGATACCGAGGTGGTCGAGCATGTTTCCTCCCGGACCCTCGACGGAAAACTCAGGCAATAACCCCAGGTACTTTTTCATCGAAGCGTTGGCCATGTCTTGAAACTGGCCGCCGGTCCACACCGATTGAAACGGTGGAAAGTGATTTTGAGGACCGAGGAACAATTGGCAATAGTCGATGGACAGTTGCTCCTGAGTCTCCACGTCCGCACTGGCGGGCGGAGTTCCGCCCGCTTCCTGAAACGTGCTTGCCAGCGAGCCGTTGACCAACTCCGCAAGTAGCCCGCCGTCCACTTCGCGCATCCATAGCCGGCTCAAGAGTTGATACACGCCGCTCACTTCAGCTACATTCGTCGGATCGGGCATGGACATCTAAGGCTTGACCTTGGTGCGTGGATCTTGGTGATCGCGGGCGAATCCCAGTTCCTCGATCGCGCAATAAAATTCCTCCAACAGCTCGTCGTCGACCGCCGCCAAGCAAGCCGCCAGCTCCACGGATTCGGCCGCGAACAAACTTTGAAACCCTTGTTCCGCGGCCTTGATATCGCGTAAGTTGTCGATTCGATCGAGCAGCTTAATGCGTTTTCCTTCATGGCTGATGCCGCTCAAATGCTCGTGGTCCATTTGCTTGCGAGCGGCGCGCGGCAAATCGGAAGCCTGTTTGGAAGGGTTCGTCAATTCGACCACCAACTCGACGGTGCGCCGCGGCATGTCGGACTGCAAAAGAAGATCGGCCGTGCAAGGCGTGTCTTCGATAACATCATGCAACCAGGCGGCCGCGACTTCGTCGGCGGTCACATCGTCAAGCAACATCACGCGGCCCGCCACGCGGGAAGGGTGAATGATATAGGGCTGAGGCCGATATTTTCGTAGCTGGCCAGCGTGCCAGTGATTTGCCAGTCGAGCCGCTCGAAGAATCAAATCGTCCATGAATCACTTTGTCTACTATTGGTGAACTCTCGGCAATCTCGACGGAAGTTTGCGAAAAACGGGAGGTGATTACCACTGTCTCATTTCATTGTACAAGCGGAAGCGGCAATTCGGCTAGTTCGCGAAAACTCCGGCATTTGCAGCAATTGACTCTGGTCACATGGCACCCGCAAGGGGCTGGCGGAGCTCGCGGATGGGCTCGCCGTCGGGCAGCACGGGGACGGGGCGGCCCTCTCGCGTGACGGTGTGATTGGTCGGGTTGATGCCCAGATGGCGATAGATCGTCGCCAGCACATCGGTTGGCGAGACGGGGCGGCTGGCCGGGACTTCGCCTTTGCTTGTCGACGTGCCAATGACTTGTCCAACCTTCAGTCCACCACCGGCCAGCAGAATGCTCATCAGCGAACCCCAATGATCGCGTCCGCCCGTTTTGTTCACGCGCGGCGTTCGGCCAAACTCACCCCACACCACCAGCAATACTTTGCGATCCAGTCCACGCTCATACAAATCCGTGACAAGGGCCGCCAGCATTTGATCCAAGGGCGGGCCCGAAATGTCCATGCCGCGCGTGGGGCCGTCGGAACCATCGGCCGAACGATCGTCGTTGACAATGTTCCGGTGCC
The DNA here is from genome assembly GCA_029259935.1 of Planctomycetota bacterium. The sequence goes on along the minus strand of JAJDEH010000334.1, from coordinate 15,123 downwards.
AGTCCCAGCAGAGCGAATCGGGCGCGGTGTTCATCGTGACAAACGTTACGCCGGCTTCGACCAGCCGCCTGGCCAGCAAACCCATTTGGCCCCAGCGGTGCATGCCGTATTTCTCGCGCGTCGCTTGTGGTTCTCGGCTGAGATCAAAGGCCGCGCGGGCTTCGCCGGTCGTGATCATCCGCATTGCGGTGCGGTTGAATTGATCGACCCCCTCCAGCGATCCGGCGCTGTCGATTCTACGTTCCAAACGATCCAGTGCGGTGAGCAACGACTTGCGGTCGGCCGTCCGGTCGATCGTCACGCCGTCGGCCAATTTCAAGTTCGCCGTCGCCGCGGCAACTTTGGCGGGATCGAAATTGCTGTGAAATGGATCTTGTCTCGTGACGAACGGCGAATGCGCTACACCTAAATGGCCGCACCCCATCACCTCGGCGATGACGGGGTTGCGAGTAAACTCCTCGGAGAGCAATACATACGCGGGTAAGCCCGGATTGTTGGGGCCGCGAAAACGCGACGCGATCGCCCCCGACGAAGGATGCGTCACCGCGCCGGTGGTCCCCGGATAGCCGGTCGACAACCAGTGCGCTCCGACGAAGTGCCCGTTGGTGGCATGCGTCACCGTGCGAATGATCGCGGCTCGATCGATCACTTGAGCCGTCTTCGGCAGCTTCTCGCAAAACAACACGCCCGGAAGTTTCGTTGAGATCGCCGAATAGGGACCACGAAACTCAGCCGGTGCGTCGGGCTTGGGATCGAATGTCTCGAATTGGCTGGGGCCGCCGCCGAGCCAGATTTGGATGACCGCCGTGTCGGGTTGGCTAGCTGCGGAAGTCGCCGCCTCGGCTCGCAAACGGAGAACATCCGCCAAGCTCAACGTCGCGCCGCCTGCCAACAAACCGCACTCGAGAAAACGTCGTCGACTCGTTTGCGATCTCGGATTGTGCTGTAACACAAGAGCTTCTCGTTTATACTGATGAATCCATCAAACTACGTTGATGTTAACGACGCCCGGTGCGTTTCGCAATACAAACTTACTTACGCCTACGATCTTCGATCACCAAATTGATTCTGTTTGTGTGGCGACTGGCCGCCGCAGCATGATGGTCTTTCCGCCGTGAGATCTCGGATCAGTCAATCAGCAATCGGAATGTGACAGGCAGACGCAGTGATGTATTGCCTCAGGGTCGGAAGTTGTCTTTCCAAATGTGTTTCGTAAGAAAAATGAGAAGGTTTAGTCTCCGCACTCTCTTGATCGTCGTCACAGCACTCGCCATTGCAACGGGAGTCGCCCTAATAGCGGTTCGCGTTTTGCTCGAACCTAGAAACGCCGGCGAGTTTCGTTCTCGCGCTGCCCGCAGCTTGGAAGAGGGAGATTACAATAGAGCGATACAAGACCTATCCAACGCGTTGAAAATTGCGAGCGACGACGAGTTGGCAGCCGTTTATGGGCAACGCGCCGTTGCTCACTATTCCGCTGGAAAATGGAATCTTGCAATCCAAGATGCAACCCAATCGATTGACCGAATTCAAAATGACGTGCAAAGCCATATTATTCGGGCAAATGCATTGATCAAGTTGGGCAAATACGAACGCTCGCTGGTTGATCTTAATAGGGTCATTGAGTTGCGGCCCGACGATAGTCTAACCTACTACCACCGCGCAGAAATCTATGGTGAGCTGAGGAGATTCGAGGAGGCATTGAAGGACTACCAGCGAGCGATTGAATTGAATCCACCTCATGTGATTTCCATTGGCGGTCGAGGTAGAGCCTATTTCGAGTTAGGGCGATATGAAGACGCTTTAAGAGAATTTGAAAGGGCAATTCGATTAGCTCCCAACGAGGGGACTTTTTATTTTGGCCGTGGGTACTGCTCGTTCAAGCTGGGGCGACTTGACGAAGCCGATAGCGATCGCTCTCGTGCGATTCAACTTGACTCGAAGCTGGCAAACTCAAAATACGAATGAACTTGCGATGCACAGGTTTCTTACCACAAGGACACGCTAGACGTACTTCCCGATTCCAGCGGGGGCGTAGTCAATTTCCACATTCGATTACAGACGCCATGCAACAGATTACCAACTACTCTACATCCCTGAAGTTGAGTGGCTCCAGCGATCGCTTTCTAGCAATGCGACATCCGCTCCGCGCGGCTGCCTGCTTCCTGGCCACTGTCATCGCCAGTGCGGTTTCGGCCGCGATTCCGAACCCGGTCCTGACCTCGGTGTTTCCGCCTGGGGGCTCCGTTGGGAGTGCCGTCGAGGTTACCGTTGCCGGCGGCGGTCTGGGTGAAATCAAGACGCTGCGCTGTAGCGCTCCCGGTGTCCGTTTCGCGGCGGTCGAGGGCAGCAAGAACCGCTTTCTCGCAACAATCGCGCCCGATACGCCGCTGGGGCAGTACGACTTACGAGTTGTCTGCGCCAACGGCCTCAGTTCGCCGAGACCGTTTGTGATTGGCAATCGGCCCGAGCAGGTGGAGGTGGAGCCAAATGAAGATTCACCATCCGCCGCGACGGTGCCGCTGGGTGTCGTGATCAACGGCCGGATCGAAAAACGTGGCGACTTGGATTGCTTCCGCTTCGAGGCGCGACAAGGACAACGGGTCGTCATCGAATGCTTGGCCAAGCGAATCGATTCGCAACTGCGAGCGGTGTTGGAGGTTTTCGACCAACGGGGACAACGATTGGCATCCGGTCGCGCCTACTTTGGTGTTGATCCGCTGATCGACTTTCGAGTGCCGGCCGATGGTGCTTACGTGGTCAAAGTTCATGACCTAGTTTATGCAGGCGGCGCCCAACACTTTTACCGGTTGGAAATCGACAGCGGGCCACGCGTTGCCTTTGCGTTTCCGCCCGTCGTACAACAAGGCAAATCGGCGCGAGTGGCACTCTATGGGTGGAATCTGAAGAGTCACCAAGCAAGTTCCGCGGACGTGCCCACGGAAAGTTCCTTCGACCGCGTCGAGGTTGACATTCCCGCTAACATGAACCGCGATGCGTGGCCCTTGCCCGTTCACTTGCATCCCGCGCAAATGCAAATTCGAGGTTTTGCTTACCATCTGCCCGGTAGTCACGCGCCAGTGCTGATCGGTGTCACCGACGTTCCCGTATCGACGGACGAATCGGCTAATCATTCGCCTCAAGCGGCCAAGAGTCTCGCCTTCCCGTGTGAAGTGAGCGGGCAGCTTGTCGCCAACGACGAACAAGACTGGTATGCCGTCCAGGCGAAACGCGGCGAAGTGTTGTACATCGAAGGTTTCGCGCAGCGGATTAATTCGCCGGCCGACCTGGACGTGCGAGTGCTCGACGCCAGCGCCGAGGAAGAGCTGGTTCAATTCGGCGACGAAATTAGGAACATCGGTGGAATTCCGTTTCCCACGAATCATCTCGATCCGGCGGGCCGCTGGCTTGTGCCGGCTGATGGGCGGTATCTGATTCTCGTTCGCAACGTGACCGGTGGTTCGCACGCCGACCCGAGGCGAACGTATCGACTGAGCATTCGCCGCGAAGAGCCGGACTCTAGCTTGGCGGTCGTGCCGCATCGCGGCGACCCGGCGGGTGTGAATGTGAATCGCGGCGGTCGAACTCTTGTTGACGTCATCGCGCTGCGCCGTCGCGGCCTTACCGGGTCGATACGAGTTTCGGCCCAGGATCTGCCCGAGGGCGTTGAGTGTCCCGATGTCTGGCTGGGACCCGGAGTCGACCGCGCTCCGCTGGTGATTTCCGCGGGCCCTGATGCTGCCGAATTCGTTGGCGAGTTGACGTTGGTGGGTACGGCCAAGGCAGCGGGTCAGCGGCCCGTTCGGGGCGGCGTCGTAGTTCACGCTGGCTCGCCAACCGGTTGGGGACGCCTGACGTCAGAAATCCCATTGGCGATTGCTGGCGAATCGCCCGTCCGGATCAGTGCCAACGGCCACGAGACGCGAGACCATCAAACGTATGGCGAACTGAAGGTGCGACACGCGCCGGGTGGCGTCCTGGACGTGGCGGTTCACGTCCAGCGAAGCGATTCCGGTCATCAAGCAGCGGTTAATCTGACCGGCGTCGGCCTGCCCGAGTTGATCAGCAATCAGACGGCAACCATTCAACCCGGCAGCGACAAGGGTTACATCAGCTTCTACCTGCCGCCCAGTTTGCCGGTGGGACGTTATAGCTTGGCGGTGCGCGGCGAAACGACCGTGCCCGCGGCAAAAGGGAAGACGGAAACAGTCGTTGTTCACAGCGACGTCGTCACATTCGAAGTCCACCCGCCCGCATTTCGAATCGAGATTGACCGATTGTCTCCAAAACGTATCAAGCGCGGCGAGGTAGTCCAGATCAAGTACTCGGCCCGCCGGGTCAACGGCTTTATCAATAAGATTCACACCGAGCTTGCCGCGCCGGGCAAAGTAACCCAGGTTATCGGGCTGCGCGGACGGGGCGTGACGTTCGTTGGCCAGACCGAAAGCGGCACCATCCAAGTTATCGCCAACGACGACGCGCCGCTCGGACAACAGCCGTTCCTCAGGCTCTACGGCGTCGGCGTACTCGAAGATGAACCCCTGTTTCACGGAAGCTGTTTCTTGAACCTGGAGGTCGTCGAGTAGAACGGCAACGAAGGTAAGGAGGTGGTGGCTCCAGAATTCCCGTCAAGGCATGGTGCACGATGCGGTCTCGGTAGGGTGCAGCGCTGCCAGAGGCTGCGGTGGCGGCTTGCGACCAATCAGCCGGCTCGCTCGATTTCCTCTGCTAGATACGATAGAGTGACACCGACTGTTCCCAGCCCGCCGGTTGATGCGGCTGGCTACAAAGCCACTAAACCCGCCGCGAACCGTAAGGCTTCCAATAATTTCGAGAATTTGATGTCCCCACCCGCCGCCATCCTTGGTCGACGATATGATCAGGGCGATGTTGTGTCCGTCGCCGTCGAAGACGGACGCGTCGTGGAAGTGCGTTCCGTCCGTCTCGCGGATCTAAACCTAACCGCCAGCGAGATCCCCTGGATCGCACCGGGATTCGTCGATCTTCAGGTCAATGGATACGGCGGACAAGAATTTAATGATTTTGATTTGACTCCGGAAAAAGTCGCCGAAGTCAGCCTGGCATTTGACGCCTGTGGGGTGACGGCCTATTTACCGACGTCGACAACGCACAGTTTTGAAATGCTGGCCGCGACCATGAAGACGCTGGCCACGGCTCGGGAGACCATTCCCGAAGTGGCCGCGCGGGTTCCCGGTTTTCACCTGGAGGGTCCCTACTTTAGCCCCGAAGATGGACCGCGAGGCGCGCACCCGCGCGAACATTGCCGTCCACCTGATTGGGATGAGTTTCAGCGATTGCAGGAAGCGGCCGGTGGCGGGATTCGCATTCTCACCATGTCGCCCGAGTACGAAGGCTCGCCGGAATTCATTTCCCATGTTGCCGGCACGGGCGTGGTGGTCGCGATCGGGCATACGGCGGCTAACTCGGATCAAATACGCGCGGCGGTCGACGCGGGGGCCTGCATGAGTACCCACCTGGGCAACGGCGCGCATGGCACGATCCGCCGGCATCCCAACTACATTTGGGATCAACTGGCCGACGACCGGCTAACCGCCAGCCTGATCGTCGACGGACATCACCTGCCCGCTTCCGTCGTCAAATGCTTCGTGCGGGGAAAAACGCTCGATCATTGTGTCTTGGTCAGCGACATTGTAGGGCTTGGCGGCATGCCGCCAGGTCTATATGAAAACACAAGCATTGGCGCGGTCGAGATTCTTGAAGGCGGGCGAGTCGTCGTCGCAGGCCAGCGACAGTACTTAGCCGGTGCCGCTCTGCCGATTGGCGTTGGCGTAGCCAATGTGATGCAATACGCCGGCCTCGACCTCAAGGCGGCCGTCGCAATGGCGACGACCAAGCCTGCCGCCATTATCGGAACAGAGACAGGCGGGTTCGATAAAGACGCGGTCGCCGACTTCGTGCTGTTCGATTTGCAAGAAGGTGAACAACGCAGTTTGACGGTGCGTGCCACCATCAAGGCTGGTGAAGTCGTCCACGGAACACTGGTCACAAACTAAGCACCGATGAATCTAGTGGAACGAGCCTCCGTCTTAGAGTCTTACTCTGTAACATCTGCGCGCCGTGCGCGCATGTTTGATAAACTCGAAATCCGAATCTCGAAATCCTAAACAAATTCAAAACCAGAATTCCCAATGTTCAAAACGTGGAGTCTAGCCGTTTCTGTCATTTGAGCATTTGAAATTCGAGTTTGTTTCGGATTTCGAGATTCGGATTTCGGATTTGGTTGCGGCTATGCCACTTTAAGAACGTACCGCCAAAATACTACATGCCTTACCATTCCCCCGGAGCCCCCAATGTCGCTTCTTCGATTGCTGCCATTTCTAATCGTCTTCGCCGGAATGCTGCACAACTGCCAGGCGGCTCGTCGTGTTGTCATGCAGGGCAACGGGAAGCTGGCCATTGTCGACGTTGATGGAAACGTCGAATGGGAAATGAAATGGGGCGGAATTCACGATCTGCATGTGCTGCCCAATGGACACATCATGGTGCAGCAGCGAATGCGAAAGATCGTTGAGATCGATCCCAAATCGAAGAAGATCGTTTGGTCGTACGACGCTTCTTCCGCCAACGGCAACCAAGACAAGCCGGTTGAAGTTCACGCCTTTCAGCCATTGGACAACGGTTTCGTCATGATTGCCGAGTCGGGACCGGCGCGCATCATCGAGATTGACCGCGACGGCAAGATCCACCGAGAAATCAAATTGAAGGTCGATCACCCGAGCCCGCATCGGGACACGCGTTTGGCGCGGAAACTGAAGAATGGTAACTATCTTGTCTGCCATGAAGCCGATGGGGCGCTTCGTGAATACAGCGGAGAGACGGGAAAAGTCGTTTGGGAATTCCATGTTCCTCTGTTTGGCAAACAGCCCAAGGGCGGACATGGTCCGGAAGCGTTCGGCAATCAACTGTTTGGAGCCGTCCGGCTGGCAAACGGCAATACGTTGATCGCCACGGGCAACGGGCACAGCGTTTTAGAGGTAACTCCAGAGAAGAAGATCGTATTTCAGATTCATCAAAACGATCTGCCCGGCATCACCTTGGCGTGGGTCACGACGATCGAAGTTCTGCCCAACGGCAACTATGTGATTGGCAACTGCCACGCCGGCCCCGACAACCCTTTGCTGATCGAGATTGAACCCAAAACGAAAAAGGTCGTGTGGCAATTCGACCGGTTTGACCTGTTCGGCAACTCCGCCCCGAACTCGCAGCTTCTAGGTGTAAAAGGCTCAGTGATTCGATAGCCCCGCGCCCGCCACGAAGCAAATTCGGCAGACAATTGCATTGGCTGTAGATACAATGACAAAACTCACTCCCTTCGACCACTCCCCTGAATTGGAGCCCCGCCCATGAGTCGGTTCTTTCAGTTGGCATCTCTTATTGTCATTCTTTCCATTTCTGTTTCCACTTCCCACGGAGCGGATTGGCCTACCTACTTGGGAGATAACGCGCGAACGGGCGCGACTGCCGAATCGCTGACGATGCCGCTGAAGGCGTCCTGGGAATTCGTGTCCTCCAGCGCGCCGCGTCGCGCGTGGTCCGGGCCGGAAGGGCGCGTGGTCGAGAACAAGGAACTGCGCGATCGAGTGAAGTTCGATGACGCCCTGGATGTCGCGGTGGTGGGCAGTCGAGTTTACTTTGGCTCGTCGGTTGATCATCAAGTCCGCTGCATGGACCTAGCGACCGGAAAAATATTGTGGTCGTTTTTTACGGGCGGCTCGGTGCGGTTGGCGCCGACGGTTGCCGAGGGCCGCGTTTACGCCGGTTCGGATGACGGCTATGCCTATTGCCTAGATGCCGAATCTGGCAGCTTGATCTGGAAGCTGCGCGCGGGGCCCGCCGATGAATGGCTCATCGCCCGAGGAGAAATGTGCTCGCGTTGGCCAGTGCGGACGGGAATTTTGGTCGATGACGGTGTGGCCTATTTTGGGGCCGGAATTTTTCCGCACGAAAACGTGTACCTCTGCGCGGCCAACGCGGCGGACGGTTCCATCATTTGGCGCAACGACAACATCAGCCACCAGGATGCGGGCCGCAACGATCTGTCGCCGCAAGGATATCTGCTGGCGACCGAGAGTCTGCTGCATGTCCCGTCGGGGCGTTCACGTCCCAAGTCGGTCAATCGCGGCACCGGGAAGCTGACAGGTAGTGGGACGACGTCGTTGAAACTGTCAGAGACGATCATTGCCGGTACCGATGCATTGGTCGTTGACGGCCGCTTGTATATGTACTCGCTCGGTACGCGTCTGGCGGTACTCGGTGATGAATCGCTGGCCGCGACCGGAAAAGAAGTCATGCGCATGAATCGCAAGCAGTTCGACGGAGCCAACAGTCGGCGGCTGAAGATTTCGTCGCAACTACGGACTCTGTCCCGCAGCCTGCGCGGCGCGGGCGATAAGGCCGCGGGAATCAAAGCCGAAATCGCCAAACTGCAACAGGAATTGAAAGACACCGCCAACCTCGGCGTGGTCTGGCGAACGCCTTGCACGGCCGAAGGCGCGCTGATTGTTACCAAGACGCATGTTTTCGCCGGCGACAAGGGACGCGTGACCGCATTCGACTTCGAAACCGGCAAGGAAGTATGGACGGCGGCAGTCGACGGCACGGCCCGCGGGTTAGCGGCGGCGAATGGAAATCTGCTCGTTAGCACAACCACCGGAAGAATCTATTGCTTTGCCGATGCGACGCAGACAGCCAGCGGGGCCAAAGATCAAATCACTGCGAAGACGTCGGACAACCCGTTCAAGAACGATCAGTGGACAGCGATCTACAAAAAGGCCGCGGACGACATTCTAAAACAAACCGGCGTGACGCAAGGATTTTGCCTTGTCGTAGGTAACGAACAAGCACGTTTGGCTTATGAATTGGCTAAACGTAGCGAGCTAAAAATCTATGCCAGCGAGTCCGATGAAAAGAAAGTCGATCAGGCGCGACGAGCGCTCTCCGCCGCTGGCATGTACGGCAACCGTATAACGATACACCAAGCGGACTTGTCGAACCTGCCTTACTCGAACTACTTCGCCAATCTGATTGTCTCCGACACGTTGCTGGTGTCCGGCAAGATTCCAGCGACGCCCGGCGCTTCGGCGAAGCATCTCAAACCGGCGGGTGGCGTAATCGCGCTGGGCCGGCCGGCCGATGCGCCCGGTACATCCGCCTCAGGTGACGAGATTAAGAACTGGCTCGCCGACATGAAACTCGGCGACGGCAGCAAGGTCAAGTCCGACTCGCAGTGGGTCACGCTGACCCGAGGCACGCTGCCCGGAGCGGGCAATTGGTCGCACCAATACGGCGAACCGGGCAACACGGCCAACAGCGGCGACAAAATTGTCACGGGCGGGATGGGCGTGCTGTGGTACGGCGACCCTGGTCCGGGACAAATGGTGAATCGTCACCAAGGTGCCGTGGGCCCGCTCGTCGTAAATGGCCGCATTTTCGTGCAAGGCGAAAACACGTTGATGGCCTACGACGCGTACAACGGCCTATTCTTATGGGAAGTCGAAAATCCCAAAGCCATTCGCACGGGGGTTTTTAGAAACCTCAACCCCGGCAATCTCGCGGCCAGTGACGACAGTCTTTTCCACATGGTGCGCGAAAAGGTTTACGAGCATGACATGGCGACCGGCGAAGTTAAACGCGAGCATGAATTGCCGCCATCCGTCGACGGCAAAACCCATGAATGGGGCTACGTGGCATACCGCGACGGCCGGCTGTACGGGACGGCAACGACGCGCGGCGAAGTGGTCGAACTGAATCGCCGCGGCCGAGGCAATCCGGGTCCGGCGGCAACCGACAGCGTCTTTGCCATTGATGTGTCCAACGGCAAGCACCTGTGGACGCATCAAGGCAAGAGCATCGACTTTCAGACAATTGCGCTGGGGCCGGATCGGATCTTCTTCATCGATAGCTCGGTTACTAGCGAGCAGCGCGATGACATCTTGCGGCAGGATAAGTCAGAATTGAAAGACCTGAAGGGCGCGGACCGTGAGCGGGCCGAAGCACGACTGAAGAAGTTAGACGTGAGGCTCGCCGTGGCACTGGATGGTCCAACGGGCCGCGAACTTTGGTCCAAGCCGGTCGACGTCACCGATTGCAGCGAAATCGGCATCGGCGGCGGCAAGCTCACCATGATGTACAGCGACGGCACGTTAATGTTGTGCGGCGCGAATGCCAACGGACACTATTGGAGACAATTCGTTGGCGGCGAATTTTCACGCCGGCGGCTCGTCGCGCTGAACTCGCTGGACGGCTACAAGCTGTGGTCGAAAGACGCAAATTATCGGCATCGGCCGATCATCGTCGGCAAACAGGTGATTGCCGAACCGTGGTCCTTCGACGTGCGCAGCGGCAAGCAGCAAACGCGCATCCATCCGCTGACCGGCAAAGAGGTGCCGTGGAGTATCATGCGGCCAGGCCATCACTGCGGAATGCTCACCGCCAGCGACAACCTGCTGCTGTTCCGCAGCGGTTACACCGGGTTCTTCGACCTCAACGCCGACGCCGGCACGCGGCACTTCGCGGGCCATCGCCTTGGCTGTTGGATCAATGCGATTCCGACGAATGGCCTGGTGGTCGTTCCCGAAGCCAGCGCCGGTTGCGTGTGCATGTTCTCGATCGCTTCGACCATCGTGATGGAACCTCGCGAGGCCCGGCGTCCGTGGACGCTTTACAGCGGGGTCGGCGCGACAACGCCCGTCAAGCAAATGTCGCTCAACTTTGGAGCGCCCGGCGACCGGCGCGATGAACACGGAAAGCTATGGCTAACGTATCCCCGCACCACGCCTAATTCGCGTTTGGAAACGAGCTTGGATTTGAAGCTGAAACTCGAAACCAAGTTCGCCCCAGGCGGAAAGTTTTTCAGCGCCGACGGCGACACCACCGAGTCCTCGTCGTCCGAACTGAATTGGGTCGTATCCTCCGGCGCGCGAGGACTGGCCCGATGTTCCATTCCGCTGTTGGGCAAGGACGATCCGCCGGCCCGCTATTCCGTTCGGCTGGTCTTCGCCGCCCCCGGCGAGTCCGGCGCGGCCGTGTTCGATGTCCAAATGAATGGCAAGCCGACACTGGCAAGAGTCAACCTCGCCGACGAAGCAAAGGCCGGCGGCAACTCGGTGATCTTGACAGTGAAAGATGTACCGGTGGAGCAGAACTTGGAAATCGAGTTCGTGCTAAAGAACAAGTCAGCCGAGTTGGCGGTACTCAGCGGAATTGAAGTGAAGCAAGAACGGTAGGCCTGCATCACCCCGATCACTCGGACCAAAAAGTTCCAACAGGAGCAAACAGAGGAAACCGAGAGATGACTTTCCTCCGTTCACTCTGTTGCCTCCTGTAAAACTGTCATCGTCCAGTGTGGTCAGGGCTCTGTCGTGCTGACTACATGTCGTCTTCTCGCCTCCACTGGCCAAGCCTCACCAACTGCCGAACTTTCAGCGTCAAACCAACGATAAGAATAGTTAGCAACGTTGGGAAAAAGGCATCCACGCCCCAGGCGCGAACGGCCGCTAACAAGATTGAACAGATGAGCGTAACACCAAGCGCCCACTTTAGGCCGAATTGCGGAGGTGACCGATCGCTTTCCTCAAATTTCATTCTTGAATTCTAACCCTCGTGCTTGCGGTACATTACTCTGCAACCAAACCCACTGAACACTGATTTAGCATGGAGGGGGCCTGCCAGCAAGGGAGATACCAGGGGATCTCAATAGGCGCGGAATCTGACCAAGAAGTGCTGGGAAAGAGCGAATAGAGTTGAGGGCTCTAATTGTGTCTCTTGGAGGGCAAATTTGGGAAGGGATGAACAACATTCGGTCGACCCTGTATCTCCACAACTTGACAAGTCGAAGGAGGGCGACAGAGTCTTCGCATGGATCTTCACGTTGCTACCCGGGGTAATGGCGATCTGGTTGTCTTATATATGCGTGGGCAGTTTCTCCAAGATTTCTGCTTCTAACCAGTGGATCGAAACCCGTTGCAGAGTCATACAGAGCGAACTGGGGGTTGATGATGAGCAAAGGAAAGTCATCGACATCAGGTATTCCTACGCATTCAATCACCAGAACTACGTAGGCGACAAATACGATCTCGGGGACAAAGCGACAGCTCCCCGCCTGTGGAAGCAGCGGGTCGTTAATCGGCATGCTGTCGGATGCGAAACCGTTTGCTTCATCAACCCGCAGGACCCCAGTCAAGCCGTGCTTGAACCCGGTTGGACGACGAACGTCGTTAATTCCGAGAGCATTTTCTTTCTTTGGTGCGGGCTCTCCTGGGTGGGATTCATTTGTTTGGTTGTTCGCCTGCGACAAGTGCATTTCGAGGACGACACGAAACCAGAGGATCAGGGTTGGGAGCCTCACTTGGCTCTATCTTCGCAAGACTCGGGATCGGGAGTCGGTCTGCTTCCATTGCGACCCGAGCGCCCCAAATTTCAAGAGACGCTGAGAAGAGCAATACTTTACGGGCCAGTTCGAGGGCTTGGGGTGGCTGCTTGCGTCATTCTCTTTGCTTTTGTCTTTGAATCCGGCGAGCTACTTCTTTTAGCTTTGATCTTCTTCCTTGGATTGCTCTGCGATATGTGGAAGATGGGTTATTGTGGACTGAAGGTTGCTTTGTGGAGATTCTGTCCGCGACCAAAGATCCGAACGAATACGGCGACCCCTAACGTGAACGGCCCGCTGGAAGTTGAGTGGTCGCTGACCGGTGGTTTGCCGACAGTTCGGAGCATGAGAATAGTCCTCAAAGGCCGCGAGCAAACGGAAGTGGAAAAGAGAAAACGCTCGAAGATCTTGCGCGAGACGTTCGCCGAGATTGTCATTGTTAATACTGCCAACCCGTTCGAAATGACGGGCGGTCGCCAAAAGGTTGTCATTCCCGCGGGTACGGTGCCTTCGATGGAGTTTCGCAAGAGTCGCATAGCTTGGTCGATTGACGTCGAACTCGACGTGGCCTGGTGGCCCAACCCCGTTGCGTCATTTCCAATTTGTGTGCTGCCCGCCGCTTGTAAGGAGTTGGCGGCATGATTGAATTGACGATAGCCGTCGAGGGCAAACAGAATCAATTTGAACCTGGTGAAGTCGTCGACATTCGGGCGAAGTGGAAATGCGATTTTCCTCTGGCTGCCCTGGAAGTCAGGCTCGTCTGGCACACCGAATGCATGGACGAAGAACCAAGCGCGATCGTGATCAGCCAGTCGTCGAGGATTGAAAGCCCCGAAGCCGAGGGAACGCACCGGTGTCAGTTGCCCTTGCCTGAAACACCGTTTGGCTTTTTGGGCAAGTTGATTTCGCTCAAATGGGGCGTCGAGCTGGTCACTTTTCCAGACTTGGAAGCTGTCCGCTTAGACCTATCCGTTGGCCCGGGTGGCAAACCAAGAGTGCTCCATCCCGCTGAGTGAACGCGCGCGACTTCAAGCAAGACGCAGCAGGATCATTCTCCGTTGACCGGCGCCGCGGGTCAGTCAGGGCCACCCATTGACTGGATACGGACTTCAACCCGTGCCGATCGCGAATGCTGCAGGGTTCGCCGGGATGTTGTAAAATGAAGGAATGCAGGGTGGGGCGTGGTGCAATGGGACGCCCATCAAGGCCCGTACATCGCGATCCTAAATGCCATGGCGTTGCTTGGACTATGGCAAGGCGTCCGAGCGTTAACATCGTCGCGTTCCAACGAGAGCAACTGGAAGTCGCGGGCGCGGATGTTTTTCGCCTCGTTTACCACAACTCTTGGTAAGTCCGCGTTAGCGTTCGCCGTACTGCTGCTGTTGATTTATCTGGCGGTCGCACCCAGCACGCTGTTGAAGATCGATCGACAGTATCGCGAACGAATGGCCGTGGTTTTAGATCCTGGTATGTCGTGGCGGAGAACCCACGAGAAAATGAAGGAAATTGAAGCCGACTTGCAGTGGCTGGAATAATAGTGAGCTTCACCGATGACGGCGGGCAGCGGAACAGCGAGCGATGTTATGCTTCCGGTTCCAGAGCCTCCGTCAGGTCTTGATGGGTTAGCGGCCGTCGCTGAGCCCGGCGGATTCGCAGGATTCGTACGGTGTCGTCATCGATTGTAAAAATCGCGCGAAACACTGACGGTCGCTGCCCAAAGAGGAACTCTCTAAGCTCCACGTCGACTTTGCCGTGCTCGCGGGCTAATCCACAGCGGCTGGGGTGGTGCTCAAGCGATTGCAGCGAAGATTCAAATCGATCTAGCCAGCTTGCCGCGGTGTGCGGTGCCCGCTGAGCCGCCCATTGATAGGCTGACTGAAGATCATGCAACGCTAAACGATGAACTACCACGTGGTAGATCATTGCGCTTCCTCAGCAATGTCGCCGTCACGCACGCGCTTGAACGCGTCCTCCAGGGGAATTCCTTCGTCACCGGCGCGCCATTCAGAGATCGCCTCTTTGACGGCCGCAAGATCTTCGTTTTCCTCTTGAAGCGCGCGAAGCGCATCCCGAAGCACGTCGTCTTCATTTGTATAGTGCCCGGACGTGAGGTGCGCTTCAACTAGTTGTTGCACATCGCGTGGGAAAGGGTAATTCATGAGCGCCTCTCGATGAAAGGAATCAGATCTAGATTCTAGCAAAAGACGCACAAGGACACACGGCCGATCTCCTGTCGGCACCGCCCGCGGAATGCCGCCCTGGCCGAGATTGTCCAGGATCACGTAGTTGCCCAGAGTAAGCGACTGGCCTTTGCCGGCGTGGATTTGCTGGGCCTGGTACGCCGTGAGCTTCTTCTGTTTGACCAACAGCCGCGCAAGGCGATGCTAGGAATGAGCCGTGGATGGCATCAGCCGGCACGCGCTAGTGCCGCAACTCGCAATTGTTAGCCCACGACAGCCAAAGTTTCGCTATTGTCTCGTCGGTTTGTCCAGCTTTCCTTCCAGGTGGCGGGGCGTTTGACGGTTTCAGCCGTGGTGGGACGCCCGGTGTAGGTCCAGCGAAACGGTTGGGCAAATGTGCGATTGAAGTAGTCAATAAACTGGAACAAGCGTTCCTTCAACGCGGCCAGGGACGTGAAGTTGCCGCGTCGGACAACACGCCGCCCGACGATTCCAAACACAATCTCGATCTGATTCAACCACGACGTGTGCTTCGGT
>JAJDEH010000333.1 GCA_029259935.1 Planctomycetota bacterium | reverse complement strand
ATGGCATGACCACCATGATGGTCAACCAAGTCGTGGCGGCCGGGCTGGGCGGCGTGGACGTTACCGTGACGGTCGAAGGGCGTGAACGCTATCCCATCCAGATTCGCTACGAAAGAAGCGTGCGCGAGCGGATGGACGAGTTGGGCGAGGTCTCCGTCGTCACGCACATGGGCGAAGTGGTTCCGCTCGAACGTCTGGCCGATGTGACAACAACGTGGGGTCCTGGAGCGATTAATAGTGAGGACGCGCGTCTCGTGGCACACGTTTCTTTTTCGCCATCCGGCGGCGCGGGCGATTTGGAGACCGTCGAAGCCGTGATGAAATCGTTACGAGACGCCCGCGAAAACGGGGAATTGAAGTTCCCTGACGGCAACTTCGAGCTACAACCGGTCGGATCTTTTCAGAACCAAATAGAAGCGAATCTCCGTTTGCTGTGGATCGTTCCGGCCGTCCTGTTGATCAACCTGCTGTTACTCTATCTCACCTTTCGCAACCTGCCGATTTCATTCGTCGTGTTTTCGGGCATCCCCGTTTCGTTCGCGGGCGGCATGATTGCCGTGGCAGTGATGGGTGTCGACATGAATACGGCGATCTGGGTCGGTTTCATCGCGTTGTTCGGAGTGGCCGTCGACGACGGAGTCGTGATGGCGACCTACATCCAGCAAGTTCTCAAACGTCAGAAGATCCGAAACATTCCTGACCTGCGTAATGCAATTTACGTGGCGGGTCTGAAACGTATTCGGCCCTGCATGATGACAACAATCACCACATTGGCCGCGCTAGTTCCCGTGTTGGTTTCAACGGGACGCGGGGCCGATGTCGCGCGCGCGATGGCTCTGCCGGTATTCGGCGGCATGTTAATCGAACCGTTTACTTCCTTCATCGTTCCCACGATGTACTGCGCCTATATGGAGTTCAAAATGCGAGCCGGCTTCCATGATCAAGCGTGGGAGAACGTGGAAGACAGTCGCCAAGGTGAACACCGACTGGCCGCATGAGAAATGGGAATGCTGGCCTGGAACAAAGTCTCAATGGAATTTCGAGTTTTTTTACCACCGTCCTATTCATGAAGGGAGAAGGAGATGAAGAACGCAAGGATGCTATTGGCTATCGCCATGATCGCGGTGTTTGGCCAAACGGGTTGGGGACAGGAGCTGTCCCATCGTGATCAATTGCGCGTCGCGGTGCAGGAGATCTGTCCCGTCTCGGGTCAAAAGCTTGGCGCGCACGGAGCGCCGATCAAAGTCAAAATCGGCCAGGAAACGGTCTTTCTGTGCTGCAAGCCGTGTTTGCAAGGAAAGGTGAACGGCCAACATTGGGCCACGATCCATGCCAACTTTGCAAAAGCACAACGGATTTGCCCCGTGATGAAACACGAACTGCCTAAGACTCCCAAATGGACAATTGTCGACGGACAGATCGTTTACGTCTGCTGTCCGCCTTGCACCAAGAAGATTGCCGCGGAACCGGCAAAGTACCTTCTCAAGGTCGACGAACTGTATACGGCGGCGCTGCAGGCCAGGCGAGCCAAACGCTGAGCCTTGGACCGATGAAAACTTGCCTGGGCGGTCGCGGAGTCGAAAATTGCGTGCTGCCCAGGCTCTTTTTCAATTGATCTTTTCCGTGCCACGCAGCCAGCTATAATCTCGGCCCGCTTCCGGGAACCGGCCCCACCAGGAGAACGCTGCCATGGCAGCCTCGGCGGCGCATGCCGCTAGCACACGGACACTCGAGCTGCCCTCCGGCCGCGCGCTAGTCGCCATTGAATTGGCGCTGGTGATCGGCTTGCTGGAGTTTGCTCTATGGGCTGACGGCCCTTTCTTGGAAGTACCGCGAGTGCTGGCCGTGGCGGTAGCCGTCGCGATTGCTTGGCGAGCCCATCGGCGACGCCAGGCAACGCAAGCACGTCGAAAGGCGTACGGTCGCCAAGGCAGTGACTGGATGTTGTGTCTTGGTTGGTCGTTGGCGGCTGCTTTGTCGTTGTTGCTAGTGGCGTCCTTCGCGCGAACCGAAGGCGAACGCTTTCGCTTTTTTTGGATGGAAAAGGGCGCGCCGGGATTTTCGGAGTGGCTGCTGGTCAAGGGCGCGATTGTCGTGTTGCAACAACTGGCGTTGCACATGTTCCTGTTCCCCAGTTTTTTGGATCTCTTTCGACATCGCTGGACGGCGCGAATTTCAGCGGCGGCCGTGTTTGGCTTGATTCATTTGCCCAGCCCCGGGCTGGTGGTGTTGACGATGGCGGCCGCTTGCATGTGGTCGTGGCTTTGGGAGCGAACGGGCCGCCTGACTCCTTTGGTCGTCTCGCACTTGATGCTCGCCATTCTCGCGCATGCCGCCGTGCCGGAGCGGCTGAATTGCAATATGCGGGTCGGCTCGCGGGCGCTGGAAGTGGCGCGGCGTTACGGGGAAGTTCAAACCAGCACGCTCGCCGAATCGTTTCGCACCATTCGATCGGATCATTACTACCAGGTTTGCGGCGGTCGGGATCGCGAATTTATTCAATGCCTGTACGCGGATGTACTGCTGCGCGGCGAGCCGCCGAAACGCGAAGACGTCGACATCTGGATGGCCAAGCTGCGCAATCATTCGCGAGCCGACCTGGCGGCTGACTTTCTCACTTGCCCTGAGTTCGTCGACTTGCGCAAGCGGGATGAATTGAAACACGTCCAGGCGAATCTGAATGAAAGAATGAGTCGCTTGGCTGCTTCCCAATTGGATTCGATACGCCGCTAAAACACCGCCCCTGTTCAAGAGACGATCGATTCGCCGTGAACAAACCTTCCAAGCATCGTCGCTGGCCGCGATATCTTCTAGCGACTTTCGCGGTGGTCATCGTCGCGATTCAGTTTGCCCAGTTGGCCAGCAAGCCACGAGGTGATTTTCCCAATCATTGGGAATTTGGACGACGCATGGCGGAGGGCGCGTTCATTTACAAAAACGGGCTGAATGTTCCGTATCTGCCGCTGTGGAGTTTGGCTCACGCGCCGCTGACGGTCGTTCCCAAGCATGCCGCCCAACTGTTGTTGTTTCCATTGTCGATCGTGGCGGCGGTCGTGTTGCTTTGGATTTTGCAGCGGCTGACGAAGGACGTGCTTCCAATTTCGTCCCACGTCCACTTTTGGGTCGTTGCGCTGGCTTTGATTCTGGCCGCTCGCTGGCTGATCCGTGACATGGTCGAGTGCGGCGTCAACCTTGCGCTGGTGACGCTGTCGTGGCTGGCGATTTACTTGTGGATTCAGCACCGGGATTGGGCCGGCGGAATCTGCCTGGGTCTGGCCGCCTCGTTGAAATGCACGCCCTTGGCGTTCTTGGGATATTTTTTGTGGAAACGGCAATGGAAGATGGCGGCGGCAACGACCATGGCAACGGTACTCTTCACACTTGCCCCGGCATTTTGGATGGGGCCGGCCCAGTATCGAGAAGCCATGGCTCACTGGTGGGGTTACGCCAGTCGCGGGATCGCCGAACGGGATCCCACGCGCGGCGTGCTGGGCGAGGAGAAAGTACAAAACCACTCCCTACGACCAGCTCTGGCCCGCATGCTGGTCCATCTTCCACAGGGCCATCAACTACGCGTTCCCGATCGTCATCACGTCGAGTTTCTCAATCTGAATCCTGAAATAGCCGGCCAAATCATCAAAGCCATCATGCTGGCCCTGGCATTGGTGGTGGCCTGGCGATTTCGCGGTGCCGTGGCGGGCCCGCGACGCGGCGGCGAGACGGTCCTTTGGGAAGCGGCGGCTTTTTCCGTCGCCATATTGCTCTACTCGCCGATCACGTGGTCACAACATTGTGTGGGCGTGCTGCCTGCCGCGTATTTGATTGTTCGCGCGATGGTCTCGCGGGGAAGATTCCCCGGCTGGATGTGGCCGCTGGCGGGGGCTTATGTGTTTTTTGTGCTGCTACTCAACCGGATCTTGATTGGACGAGAAATGACGTTGCTGTTGCTCAGCTATCACGTCTACAGTTGGTGCTTCCTGGCGGTTCTGGCGGCGACGCTCAAGTTCCACGCCGACGCCGTTGCGTCGGAATCGGGCGTGGGCGGGAGGCTGGCGTCTGGTAAACCAGAGATGATAGCACCGCCCATGATGAATGCCGGATCGTGACCGCGAATGTTGCCGTGACGGTCAGATCGCTATTCTCTCCGCCAACCAGCATTCGTTATGCTCCTGGCCTGTTCGTCCACCTATAGGTGAAAACTCGTTAATCTTGAGTCAAGTTTCATGGCCAAGAAGGCACGATCAAGATTTGTTGACTACTCGGTCTATCTTATCGTGCGCGCTCTTTGCTGGACCATTCAACGGCTGCCCGTCGCTTGTTCGTTGTGGCTGGCCCGCAGTTGTGGCTGGATCGCCTTTCGGCTGGGCAAATCGCGCCGGCGCGTGGCCGCCGAGAATCTGCGGCATGCCTATCCGGACCTTTCGGAAGTCGAGATTGAACGCCGCGTGCGAGCGATGTTCCGCCACATTTTCACCGTGTTGTTTGAAACGATCATTCTTTCTCGCAAACTGAATCGCCATACGGTCCAGCAATATGTCAGCCATGCGTGCCCGGACGAGTATCAGCGCTCGGTGGCACTGGCCCAATCTCAACGGCCGGTCATTATGCTCACCGGACACCTCGGCAACTGGGAAGTCCTAAGCTTTGCCTTGGCCATCGACGGCGAAGCGGGCATCGTCGCGCGACCGTTGGACAATCCGTACCTGAATCAATTTTTGCGCGGACTGCGATCATCCAAGGGGATCCGCATCCTCGACAAGCTTGGGGCCTTGCAGGAAGTCGAAGAAAATCTGGCGTTGGGGGGCAATCTGGGCGCCGTCGCGGATCAAAGCGCTGGAGAACGTGGCATGTACGTGGACTTTTTGGGCCGGAGCGCCTCGACGCATAAGTCGATCGCCCTGCTGGCCATCCGGTATCAGGCGGTGATTCTGGTCTTGGGCTGCGCGCGAACCGGTTTGCCGCTCCAACACGAGATTTGGCTGGAAGATGAAATCCCCGCCGAAGAGTACCAGGATGACCCGAACGCCGTCCGCGCGATCACCGAGCGTTTCACCGTCGCCTTGGAACGCATGGTGCGGCGTTATCCCGATCAGTATTTCTGGCTGCATAAGCGTTGGAAACATCAGCCGCGTCTAAGCCTATCCGATGCGTTGACCAAGGCGAATGGCGATTTGGCCGACGCCTGCAAGCACGTGGGCCGTGGCCAGGTCCAGACGAACGCGGATGGCCGGATCACTCGGCTGGACATTGGCATCGGCCTGCCGCTAAGGGCCGGCGTGACCGACGACGACCTGCCCACGCTGGCGCGTCAATCGGAGTTGGAAGAGTTGGGTTTGCAACGTTCGCGGATCAGCGATGCTGGTTTGGCTCATTTGCAACCGCTGTCCCAACTCCGCTCGCTGCGCTTGGCGGAAACCAGGCTCACGGATAGGTGCATCGAGTTTCTCAAGGCGCTGCCCAGCCTGGAGGTGGTGGATCTGAAAGGGACCAAGGTCACCGAGGCGGGATTGAAAGCGCTGGCGGATTCAAGACCCCAAGTCCAAGTACTTCGTTAACGGAAGAGTGTGATTTTGTCACGAATTGCTGTGAATGAGGCCGACTTTTCGCTTCCAATGAAGGGAAAAAACGCCAGGCTCTCGGCAGCCCGCCGGGGTGTTTGTGAGATCATGCGCCAGGGGATGCGCGTTCCCACGTTGCCGCAGTCCAAGCTGATCAATGTGGCGACGGCGGCCCAGGCACGCCAAAGCATGCCGTCGCGGCTGTCGTGGTCGGCGATTTTCATGAAGGCCTACGGAATGGTGGCCCAGGTTCACGCCGAACTTCGGCAGGCCTATATTTCGTGGCCGTTTGCGCGTTTGTACGAACATCCCCACACGGCTTGTGCCTTTCCCGTCGAACGAATCTGGCAAGGCGAACGTGTAGTGTTGTTTGGAAAGATCCGCGGACCGGAATCGAAATCGCTCTCCGAGATCGATCATTGGCTGCGGCATTTTCAAAACGCGCCCGTCGAGGACATCGGCCGCTATCGCCAGTACTTGCGGATCGTTGGCTATCCCGGACCGCTGCGCCGGTTGCTCTTTTGGCACAGCCTCCATCATTCGGGCCGCTTGCGAGCGAAACGGTTTGGCACCTGCGTGGTGTCCACCTTGGGCGACTTAGGCTGCGAGCAAGTGGATGTCGTGACGCCGCTGACGACTTACTTTACGTTTGGTCCGATTGCCGACGACGGCCAAGTTCGGGCCACGATTGTTTACGACCATCGAGTGATGGACGGTAGGACGGTGGCCCGATGTTTGAATGATTTGGAAGCCGTGTTGAATGAACAGATCGTGTTGGAACTTGAAGAAGCGGCGGCGCGACCCCCTCTAACTCCCCCTTGGCAAGGGGGAGAACCGGAAACCAAACCGGCAAGTGAGCTTTTGTCTTCGCTTCAAGAGTGATCGAGAGAAAGTGCCATGCGCATTGGACTGGTGATTGAACGTTTCGTGCCCGCATTGGGAGGAGCCGAGCAGTGGACGTTTCAATTTGCCCGTTGGTTGCTGGGCCACGGCCATGAAGTGCATGTGGTCGCTCACGATTTTAATGAGCAACTAAACGACATGAACATCATTCGGCAGCGGCTTGAGCGGCCTCGGTCTCGGCTGGAATTCGCGGAATCGGCAGAGCGTAAAATTCGATCACTGAATCTGGACGTCGTTCACGACATGGGACGCGGCTGGTTTTGCGACGTGTTTCAGCCCCACAACGGTTCGCGCTGCGCCGCGTTCCGACAGAATCTGCTGATGGAACCAACTTGGAAAAGGCCGCTGAAACACTGGGCGCAGAGATGGCTGCCCCGCTATCGGGAATTCGACCGGCTGCAATCCAAACAGTTCGACGCGCAAGACCGTGTTCATCTTGCCGTTTCGCAAATGGTCGCCAATGATCTGCAGCGATATCATCGCGTGCCGTCTGAATCCATCCGCGTGATCCACAACGGAGTTGATATCGAGCGATTCTCTCCCACGGCTTGCCAAGGAACTCGCGAAAAGCTGCGACAGAAACTACATGTCAACGCGGATGAGACTCTGTTGTTGCTGGTCGCTCACAACTTACGGCTCAAGGGGTTGCCCACGTTGCTTCGTTCGCTTTCGCAATTACGCGGCGAGGGGCATCCGGTCCGGCTGGCCGTGGTCGGTGGAAAGCGGCTGTCCCGATTCGGGCGGCTGGCGCGGCGCAATGGCGTCGCGGATGTGACGTCCTTGATCGGCATGGTCGGGGATCCTGTCCCTTACTACGCCGCCGCGGATGTCTACGTCCAAGCAACGTACTACGACCCATGCAGCTTGGTCGCGCTGGAAGCACTGGCTTGTGGCTTGCCCGTCGTGACGAGCCGATTTAACGGCGTTTCGGAACTGATGACCGATGGCGTCGAAGGATGCTTGCTCGATGATCCTGGTTCCGCCGAGGAACTGACCAAGTGTCTTGGTCCGCTGCTTGACCAGCAACAGCGAAAAACGATGGGCGTAGCAGCTAGACAACTGGCCACGGCTCATTCGCTAGAGCGCAATTTCCAACAGATTATCGATCTGTATCACGACATTTCCAACAGCACACGGGCGGCGGCGTGACAGCTTACAGTACCAATCATTATTCGGGCGAGCTTATTGCACCTCTTACGACCAGGGAGCCCAATACGGACACTGCCAAACGGGCGATGCTTATCGATTCACTGACGTTGTCGCTGGTACTGTTGTTCGCACTGGCCGCCGCCGGATTCCATTATGATCTTTTCTTGAAGTCGGCCCGTCATCGCTGGGACGGAATCGTCCACGATCGCCACGGGCATTACGGGGCCGGGCTCAAGATGGCGCTGGCGCTGCGGCAAGGCAATGTCCCGCTCTTCCTGGACGAGGTCGAACGTTGCAAGGTTTGGCCGCCGGTTCACGCAGTTCTTGTTTCCATCGTGTTGTTCATTGGCGGCATCGACCATCGGCTTGCCGTTTTGCCAAGCCTGGCCGGCTGGGTCATGCTGCTAGTCTTCGGATTCTTAACCGCGCGAAAAATGGTGCCTGATCGCTGGGGAGGCAATATCGCCGGTTGCGTGGCTTTGATTTTTCTGGCGGCCAGTCCCGCGCATCGAGCGTATGCGACGGACACGATGTTGGAAAGCCTGGGCGCGGGGCTGACGATGCTGGTGCTCTATTTTTTCCTATTGGCCAAGGAGCGGTCCGACAGCGTTTGGCCGTGGCGCGGGTTGGCCATTGTGCTGACAATCCTCTTTTTTGAAAAGTACAACTACTGGCTGCTGGCCTTGTTGGCAATTTCGGCACCCCTGATAATGGTGCCGCTTCGCGAGCGAATGGGATTCTTCCGGCGGCTGCGTTTGGATTGGCGACCGCTCGTCCGGCGGCTCCTCATTAGTCCGCTCGCCTACTTGTTCTTGTTGCTGGTCGCGACGATCGTCGGCATTACGATGACCGGACCTTGCGCCGTGTACGTGGCCGGATATCGGGTGTCGTTGTATCCGCCGAATAATCTGATTACGGTCGCCTACGCGATCCTGTTGCTCAAAGTGGGGCTCGAACTTTATCGGACCCGCCGCAAATGGTGGCCGCGTACCAGCGTCGCCGTGCGCTCGGTCTTGTCGTGGCATGTGCTACCGCTTGCCGTTTCATTTCTGTTGCCTAGGCGGCTTGGATTCTTCATGTGGTTCTTAAGTCCCAACAACGACGAAACGGGGTCCGGGCTTGGCCTGGTTGATTCCGTTCAGTTTTACGGACAAGCCATGGTGACGGACTATCATGTCGGACCGCTGAGTGCCTTGATCGTGGCCGTGCTGCTAATTTCGGCTTGCTTGCTGTTTCGAGGCGCGCGGCCGGGAGCGGCGGCGGTTTTGCTGCTGGCGGTCATCGGTATGGTGCTGGTAACCATACATCCCAACCAGAAATATCGCTTCTTGCACTCCTGGTTTCCGGTCGTTTGGGTCGCGGCCGGGTTTGGATTCGCCAGGCTAATGGCGCTTCGCCCCCTGCAGCGACTAGGTAATGTTGGTGTCGTGACCGCGCTTGTGCTATTCGGATTTCTAGCCGCCGCCCATGGCAAGCACCATTTCTCCGCGGGATACTCGTCGACCGCCGGACATCGGGAAAGCCAATCCAGCCTACTGGATGTGACCGATCGATTTCTGCCGCGATTACAGGCTGCCCGTAAAACGGCGTTCTTGATGACGTTGCCTTGCCGGTCGTTGCTCGAGTCCGCCTACTTGGAACGCTACGGCCGTCGTGACGGCTTCGAGGCGGGAATCGACAACCAAGTAGACTCGGTCGACGAAATCGTGGCCCGCTTCCAAGGTTGGCTGCAAAGTACTCATGCAGATACCGTCGTGTTGGTCGACATACCCCCGACAAGCCAGTTGCACGTTGAGGTCGGTTGGGACTACGAAATCTACGGCAAGTTGCCGGAATTGATGGCTGGGCAATCCGTGTTTCGGCTTGACCGCACGTGGAACTTCGACCGTTATGGCTGCACGGTGACACTATGGAGGCGGTGAATGCATATTCTGGCCCTCATCGAGGAACCGGATCACGTCTGTTATCGACATCGTTGGCACTCGTATCGCCCGGCGTTGGCCGAAAGGGGTTGGCACCTTGAGCCACTGGTGTTAGCCCACGGGATCGGGCCGTTTCTGAAACAGCTCCAGCAAATCAACAAGGCGGACGTGGTGATCTTGCAACGGCGTCTGCTGCCGTGGTGGAAGCTGAAGCTGTTGCGGCGGGCGGCCCGTGTCTTGGTGTTTGACATCGATGACGCGGTTTTTCTTCGCGACAGTAACGCCAACAAGCCTGCCGAGAGCGCCCGTCGACAACGGCGCTTTGCGGCCACGGTCCGATCGGCCGACGCGGTGGCAGCAGGAAATGAGTTCTTGTGCCAACAGGCCAGCCAATACACCGACAAAACACGCGTCCATTACATTCCCACCTGTATCCAGTCGAGTTCCTACTCGGCGGCACCGCACGTTCGACGGGACAATGACGTGCGGCTGGTTTGGATCGGCAGTCGCAGCACGATGCCGTCGTTGCATTGTGCCCGAGCGGGGTTGGAAGCCGCCGCGCGACATCTGCCCGGACTCCAGTTGAAAGTGATTTGTGATGCCGTTCCCGAATTGGGCTCAATCAAGGTCGAACCTTGTCGGTGGTCGTCCGCGACGGAGGCGATCGAACTGTCCGACGCCGACATCGGCATTTGCTGGCTTCCCGATCATCCGTGGAGCCTTGGCAAATGTGGATTCAAGACGATTCAATTCAAGGCCGCCGGGCTGCCGGTCGTCGCCAATCCGTTTGGGATTCATCGGCGTCTGGTCCAGCATGGTGAGACGGGTTTTCTTGCGACGACTGCGCACGAGTGGGCTGATGCCATTCAACAACTGGCCCACTCACCGTCGCGGCGAGTCCAAATGGGAACCGCTGCCCGGGCGTTGATCGCCGAGCACTTTTCGATTGACCGCTGGGCACCCAGCCTGATGGCACTGATAGAGCAGTTGGCGGCCACCGATTCTCCGGGGCAAACAACAGCATGCTCTGCTAGCATCCCGCCCGCCAATCGTAACGCTGCCATGAGCGGACTAGCGTCAAGTGCGTCCTCCGAGTAATCTCCCGCCCAACCCAGATTCGCTTAACATCGCAATGCAATTCGCGTAATTGAGGTTTGACCTTGCTATCCAACGCCTCGCCGTCCCGCACCGCTAAACTCGGAGTCGTTGTTCCTCTCGCCAACGAAGCAGCGACCGTGGACGATTTGTTTAAGCGGATCCTTCAGCAACTGACGCCGGACGATTCCATCTTTTGCGTCTTGGACCATGTCAGCGTCGACGAAACTCGGCAATTGGTCGAGACAGCGGCTCGCGACGATGCGCGAGTCAAGCTGGTGTGGGCACCGGAAAACCGATCGGTTGTCGACGCCTATTTCCGTGGCTATCGCGAGGCGCTGGAGGCCGGTTG
>JAJDEH010000332.1 GCA_029259935.1 Planctomycetota bacterium | reverse complement strand
GACTGGGCGGCCACCAAAACCGCAAACACGATCACCCACCTGGCTGGCAAGTCATCTGGGAAGGATGGAAGGAACTTTTACCCATGGTCCTGGGATACGACGTTGCAAAATCAAAATACAAAAAATGTGGCTAAACCTAAGGCTTAGCACCGGCCTTCATTTCCGCACTTTAATCTCTTCCAGCAAGGCTCTCAGCTCTTTCACTTTGTCGGGATGCTCTTCGGCAAGATTGGATGTCTCGCCGATGTCGGCGTCAAGGTCGTAGAGTTCCTCAACTTCTGACCGAGCATTGTCGCGCGCATAGCCAGGAACCTGTTGCTTGGCGACGAGGTATTTCCACTTGCCTTGGCGGACTCCGTTACCCTGGTAATAAAATGTCTCGCGTGCCCCGTACTCGCTTTGGCCGAGCAGCAGCTCGGTTTGGTCGACTCCGTCGATCGTCCGATCCGCGGGAACTTGGTAACCCGCCAGATTGGCGAAGGTCGGCAGGAAGTCGATGGTGGCAAAGACCGCGTCGGACACTTTGCCGCTAGGCACTTTCCCCGGCCAACGAACGATACAAGGGGCGCGAGAGCCCGCTTCGTAGCAGGAGCCCTTGCCGGCCCGTAATGGACCCGCATCGCCCCAAAAGATGGATCCCTTGGGATGGCCCTTCTTGTTGTCCGTATAGGCTGGCTGATTCCAGGGGCCGTTGTCCGTGGTGTAGATGACCAGCGTGTTTTCGCGCAGCTCAAGCTGATCCACGGCATCCAAGAGACGGCCCGTGTGGAAATCGAATTCCTCCACCACGTCTCCATACAACCCGCCCTTGGAACGGCCTTTGAATTTCGGCGAAGCATCGATGATCGTGTGCATCATCGTATGGGCCACGTAGAGGACGAAGGGACGCTTCGGATCGCGTTCGTTTTTCAAATAGTCGATCGCCTTGTCGGTGTAGAGTTCGATGAGGCTTCCCATGTCCTTGGTGCCGCCGGCCGCTTCGTTGTTCTCGTGGAATCTCACGTTGCCGCCATCGTTGGCACCGAGTGTTCCAAAGTAGTAGTCAAAGCCTTGGGCATTGGGCATGCGCTTGATGATTGGCTTGCGGTTGGAAACATCCCACTTCCCGATGCAAGCCGTTTGATAACCGGACTTTTTGATCAACTCGGCAAAAGTAATCTCGTCGGCCGGCATTCCCCAGCCCTTGCTGCGAACGGGATAGCGACCCGTGAGCAGCGCCGAACGCGCGGGACCGCAAACGTGCTGCGAGTAGAAATTCGTAAACTTGGTTCCCTCCTTTGCCAACTGGTCCATTCTGGGAGTCTTGTTTGTCTTGGACCCATAGCATCCCAAATCGCCGTATCCTTGATCGTCCGTAAAGATGATCAAGATGTTGGGCCGAGGCGGTTCGCTGGCTGCGGATAATCTGGGACAAATCAGCGCGAGCAGAGTTATCGTTCCGGCAACGAGTGTGGCGGCGAACGGACGCGTTGAGTATCGGTTTTTCATTTTCTAGGCCCTTGTTGTTGCTCTGCCATTGGAAATCGAAAGTCGACCCGCTTCAACGACAAGAGCCCCGTCGGCAAACGGGGCTCTAACCTGATCTGTAATAAATAGTAGGCGTTACTGATCACGCTGAACGTCGGGCCGCGCCGAAACGGCGGGATTCAGCAAGATCAGCTTGCCGGTTTGGCCCCCGCCCGTTCTGGCTGAACTGCGATCAAAAGCCAATGAATAAGCGGCGACTTTGCCCGACGTGCCTTCAATGACATAGCAAACACAAAGCGCCGGCTTGGCATTTCCGCTGACACCTCGTGTCGCGTCCACTCCGCCGGTGACGAGCATATAGTCGGGGTTCTTGGGTGCTTCGGCACCGAACGCCTCAAGCACGTTCGCCTTAAACACGCCCAGATATCCGGCTCCGGCAATCTTGCGCGGATTGGGGATCCAGCATTGCAAGTCGCCGGTGAGAAAATCCAGAATGAACAACCCTTCGGCTTCCTCGTAGATCGGCCCCGTGGCGACCGCCATGTTCTTTCCCGCCGTGGCCGAGTCCGCAAACAACAAATGTTCAGGGAACGGGAGTTGAGGTTGGTGGGCCGATTGGTTGGACTGATAAGCCACCCCCACCAGCGTGCCGACCATCATTCCCATACCGAGCAGCAAGCCGGCAACCAGACCGACACACAACATCAAACCAGCTTTTGATTTAAACACGCTCAGTCTCCTTCTGTTCCAGATCTCGCTAGGCGAGAGAAATTGGAACTTGATTAAACGCAATCCCCTGAAGAGCCTCGGGCCACCTTCTATAACCATTGTAAAGCGGGCCATTTTCCGCCGCAACTGTAATGCGCGCCGGCCACGGGCAAATCCTATTGAAAGCCCGGGTATTCGGCGCGGCTGCGTGAAAAAGCCTTGCTTCTTGGTCCTTCTTGGTCCCCGACATC
Organism: Planctomycetota bacterium; assembly: GCA_029259935.1. Next base: position 13,152 of record JAJDEH010000332.1, on the reverse strand, counting down.
TGGGTAGCAGGATGGGGATTTGATAAAACAGATGCCCATCACAATCAGACTCACCGGATCAAGCTAAGTGGATAGGAGTTCGACCATGGCAACCAACGAACCGCTCAACCGAAAACTTCGCATGGCACTCGTGGGCGGCGGACAAGGTGCCTTTATTGGCCGAGTTCATTGCACGGCCGCGGTGCTCGACAATCGGGCGGCCCTGGTGGCCGGTGCGTTATCCTCGAACCCGGAAAAAGCCAAGGCGTCGGCACCCGATTATGATATCCCGCCCGCGCGAGCCTATGGGTCTTACGAGGAGATGCTGCAATCCGAAAACGCGTTGCCGGCGGACGAGCGGATCGACTTCGTTTCCATCGCGACGCCCAATCATACCCATTTCCCGATCGCCAAAGCGGCCGTGGAAGCCGGTTTCGATGTGATCTGCGACAAGCCCATGACGCTCGACATGGCGCAAGCGGAAGAGTTGGCCAGCGCCGTGGATCAGTCGGGAGTGGTATTTGTATTAACTCACAACTACACGGGCTACCCGCTTGTGCGACACGCTCGCGAAATGATTCTCGGCGGCGAACTGGGCGAGATTCAGGCGATTCGTTCGACCTACCTGCAGGGCTGGTTGCGCACTCGGCTGGAATTGGACGAACAAAAGCAAGCCGCCTGGAGAACGGATCCCGCACGCAGCGGCGCGGCAGGTTGCTTTGGTGACATCGGATCACACGCGTACAACTTGGCGCGTTATATGACGGGCCTAAAGCCGGCGGAGGTCAGTTGCTATCTGAAGACATTCGAGAAGGGGCGGCAGTTGGATGACTATGGGACCGCGATGCTGCGCTTCGAAAACGGAGCATGGGGTGTCGTCACGGCATCGCAGATTAGCCATGGTCGTGAAAATGACCTGTTCATCGAAATCGACGGTACGAAAGGTTCCATCGAATGGCATCAGGAAGAGCCGAATAAATTGATCCTGCGACGTAATGGCGAGCCGCACGCGATTCACACTCGTGATCCCAACGCTCCTTACTTGAAAGGATCTGGCGCGGCCGCATGCCGGTTGCCCAGCGGCCATCCCGAAGGTTACTTCGAAGCGTTCGCCAACGTCTACCGCTCTGGCTTCGACGCGATTGCCCAGCGAGCCGCCGGGCAGAGCGTGGAAAAAATCAACACGATCTACCCGAACGTCAACGACGGCGTCGACGGCATGCACTTCATTAGCAAGTCCGTGGAAAGCAGCCAACAGAACGGGGCCTGGTTGCCGTTAAACCACGGCCGGGCGCGAAGCTAATCGGTTGTCACCGCGAATTTTCTGTTGAGCTTCGCCCAAGCGAGCAGCTTGGCGGAGCGTACCGTCGGCGGTTTGCCGAAAATGGGGGCGAAAGGGGTTGCACGCGGCGTGTCGCGGCGTCAGAATTTCTGGTGGCATTCCACACAAAGGGGAGATTCTTGAGATGGGAATCGTGCGGGCACTTCCGGCAGTATTCGTCACGCTAGTGTTTGGGGTCGTGCTGGGTTGTATTCCAGGCGTGAAGAACCACTTGCACTGGAATTTATGGGTCATCATTCCGATAAGCGGCATCGTGCTGGGCGTGGCGTTTGGAGCCATTCAATTCGGCATCGCATATTGGCTCAACTTAAAAACAACCGGTGGCGTCATGCTGATGCTGGCTGCGGCCGGCGCGATCGGTTTCGCGGCGACGGATGTCGGCTTCTACGTTTCCAGCCATGTGCCGGTACAGGGAGTTGAGGGAATCGCGGACGGGGATCATGCACTTCGCGAATTGATGTCGTTTCCAGAGTTCATGCAGGTGAAGCTCGGCGGTTCCACGCTCCGAGCGCGCCCCGGGGCGTCCAGCGACGGAACGGGCGTTGAGGTCGGAGCGGTCGGGACCACGATCTCCTATTTCGTCGATCTGTTGGGGGCATTCGTGGCAACTCTGTTGACGATCTTCGCCATGGCGTCGGACCGTCCGTTCTGCGATCCGTGTGGAACGTATAAGAAGAAACAGGGCAGCGTCACGGTGCAGTTCGCCGCGAACAAGACATTAATGCAAGAGGTTTTCGGCGGCATCAAGCAATGCATTCGTGATAACGACGGGCCGAGGTTGCTGCAGTATGTTGGCGAATTGAAACAAAAGTACGGCGCACAGGCTGGATCCGTGAAGATGGTCTTGGATCGCCGCCAGTGCGCGCATTGTTCGGAATGGACGGCCATCGGCAAGGTCTCTCGAAAGAACAGCCGCGGCGAATGGGAACGTGTCGACGAACTCGACTTCAACATGAGTTGGCACGATGCGGCGACGGGGAATGCTTCTACCTGAGGCCCGCGCCGGGCCCTCCCGGTAAGAGAGAGAACTAGACGGGCGAATCGACCGGGGCGCAATTCCGCGCGACGGAATGCAAGCCAGGCACATTCAATACGGCCTCCCCCGCGTTCTCAATGGCATGGGGCGGATGTACACTATCCATCATTCACTCTTTATTTAGCAATCCAAGCGGGGATCATGATGTCGATCGGCAGAGTCTTAATGTTGGCCGGCTCGGTTTCGGCCTCCGCCGGTGCCGCGGGCCTGATTTTTTTTGGCTTGGCTCCGGTGCGGGTGTTTGAGGTTATGACAGTCCGCGTCACCGCCGAGGGAACCGATCCATTGCCGTCCGCGCTGGATCAATTCTTGCCGGCGGCTATTTGTGCGCTGTTGCTCGCCGTCGGCTTGATGGCGGCTAGTGCTGGAGCCGGTATGCCAAGCCGGCGGCAGTCGATCACTTTCATTGGCCGCGGCCTGTTAGTACTGGGTGGAGTGGGCGTGGTTTCCGCCGGCATCCCCGTGTTTCTTGGACTGTTTGGTATGCAATCCTCGTTCAGCGTGATGGCCGCCTCGGCGACGTTGCCTAAAGTCGAGGAGTTGCGGACGGTGCTGGATATTAACAGCGCGCATCTGACGACCGGTTACATCATCTTACTCATATCCATGGCTTTGCCGCTGATGGCGTCGCTGATTGGTTTTCAAAGACGGCCGACTGACCGCTGGTTCGCGGTTGCACCGCTGCTGCCAGCCGCCATCGCCGCGTTGGGCGGTCTTTGTTACATCGTGCTCTCCTTTCTTTGTTGGATGCAAAGCGGCACATTGGGGGAGATGTTCACAACCGGAGGTTCATCCGTAAAACCATCGGAACTGGCTGGAAGTCTAAGCGCAATTCTCACCATGTCTCTCATCGGCTGCCCACTGTTGATCTTGATGGGCCTCGTCTTGGCCATGGCCGGATTACTGGCACCACGGGCAAAAAGGGATTATTAAGCCGCGTTTCTTGGGCACAACAACTCTGGCTAGACACCCGCCGTGTGGTCTATAATCGCACTGCTGAAACCACACCACGGGAAGCTCCCATTCCCAGGCTCGACCAACCATGCGAGAGACGACCTAGATGGCTTTTTCGAAAAACTGCGAAGGCTTCACAAGACGGCATTGCTTGCGACTGGGGCTCGGAACGATGATCGGCGGCGGTCTCGTCGATGCGCTAAGGCTTCGCGGCGTGGCCGCGCAAGATTCACGTCCCGAGGGTCCGGCCAAGTCCTGCATCTTGATTTGGATGGATGGCGGCCCCACGCATTTCGAAACGTTCGATCCCAAGCCGGACGCGCCGGCCGAGATTCGCGGCGAGTTTGGCCCGATCGCAACGAAGGTGGCCGGCGTTCATTATTCCGAACACATGAAGCACCTGGCGTCGAATTTCGACAAGTACGCCATGATTCGATCGATCCGGCACAACCAAGGCAACCACGGAGCGGGCAACCACTATATGATGACCGGCGCCCCGCCACGGATTCCCGTCGGTTGCGGTGCCTTTGTCAGTTTTCATCCTAGCATGGGCAGTGTCGCGGCGCATGAGTTGGGCGGTCGCAATTCGATCCCGCCCTACTTCTCGATGCCGCGCATGTCGCGGTCTGGCGGCCCGAACTTTCTCGGTGCGAAATTCGCCCCCTTTGTCGTGTCGGACGATCCGAATCGCGACAACTTTCGAGTTCGTGATGTTGCCGTGCCGAAAGAACTGCTTGGCGACCGCTTTACCAAGCGAACCGAACTTCGTGCCTTCGTTGACAAAATGAAACGGATCAACGACAAAGCCGCCGGCGATCCCGTGGTTGCCGTCGATGAATATTATCGGCAGGCGTATGACCTTGTGATGTCCAAGGAAGCCCAAGCCGCGTTCGATATCAGCCAAGAAGACGAGAACACTCGCGATCGATATGGCCGCAATCAACTCGGCCAACGCTGCCTGTTGGCGCGGCGCTTGGTCGAAGGCGGCGTCCCATTTGTAACCGTGTACGACGGCGGTTGGGACAGCCACTCGAATATCTTCGGTGGTATGCGATCGCGGCTTCCCAATTGGGATCAAAGCGTTGCCGCCTTGATCGATGATTTGGACGAGCGTGGGTTGTTGGATTCCACGCTGGTATTGGCTCTGGGTGAATTCGGCCGCACGCCCAAGCTTTCGACCCTCTCCGGTCAAACAACTCCGGGACGCGATCACTGGGCCAACGCGATGTCGGTGCTGATGGCGGGAGCCAAAACGCCTGGCGGAACGGTCATCGGAGCGACCGATCGCAAGGGCTACTCCGCAGTGGACCGCGTCCTTTCGCCGGAAAATTTCGTCTCGACCGTCTACACGAAACTCGGCATCGATCCCAACAAGATTCTCTACACGCCACAAGGACGGCCCACGCACCTTGTCAGTGATCCAAAACCGATTCGCGAATTGGTTTAGGCGATTGGGCCACGACAAGCTGACGCTTCTATCAAATAGAACGCGTTGACTAACGACGTTTGACGGCCTTGATGCCAGACCAAGTGCCTTGGAATGGAACAGCCGTTTTGATGTACGTTAGATAGATGTGGTTCTTTGAAATGCCCAGGCCCCAGACGCCCAGCTTGTTTTTAGGTTTTCCAAAGTGGCCCGCCAGACGAGGGCTTTGCGGGCGGGAAACATCCACCACGCGCAGCTCGCTATCGCCGGCCGACAGATAGACCAAGTTTCGTTTCGCGTCGAGGAACAACTGATTTGTATGGCCGGGGCTGTTGAACCAGAGGTTTTTCAACGTGTGCGCATCCCATGGATTCCACCAGCCAATCTGTCTGATTTTACGTGGATTCGAGATGTCCAAAATCTCCAGCCCCGCATAGTCAACCGCGATGTAGGCCCGCTCGCCCTGGATGACGATGTTGTTGTACGCTTGCGGTTTGCGAGCCATCGCTTCGTTGATGTAGCGGCCGATCTCTTTGGGCTTTGCCCGATTCTTCACGTCCAGCACCCGCAATCCGCCGGCGTCGTTCGCCACGAACAACAAACTGCCTCGAATCGCCAGTCCGCGCGAATTGGGATGCTGCACTCGCCCCGGATTCTTGCGGGGAAAATTCACATCGGGTTGAAAAGTCGACAGGTGCCGAAGGGTCGAGGGGTCCGAAACGTCGAACGCCATCACTCCCGACGACATCGCGCCCAGATAAGCGTACTTTCCATCCGACGCCACCACCGCGCCGCCCTTCAGCTTCTCTTTGGATTTCCAAACCGACATCAATCGCGGTTTCGCGGGATTCGCAATGCTCACGATTGCCAGGCCGGCGTGCTTCGTACCCGGTGCCGTAAAATGTCCGCCCAACGCCAGGTATAACATCTTGCCATGTTGCGTCAGATTCATCACGTCCATCTGCTGCAGGCTCTTGATGTCAATTCCCGCCACTTGCCGCGGCGCGGACGTTCGATCCGCCACATCCAGCACGGCCAACCCGCCGCTCTTCAACGCGACATACAGATACGGACGATCGAGCGAGTCGGAAGCGACCGCCAACGGAAGAAATTTCGGCGTGGGAAATTCCCAAGACAGCTCTAGTTCCTCGGCCGCGGAATGTGATCCCACGGAAGCGAGGCTCGTCAACCCAACAACAACAAGGATTAGAAGTGCATTCTTCACTCGATGCCCTTTCCAACGACGTCTAATTGCAGTTAGGCACGCGTAACCGAGTGATTCCCGGGGCGTTGCTCGGAGCGGTGCACGAATCCAACGCGGCAAGCCATGTCGGCGTCTTCCAGGAGCGATTTTTCAAGAGCTTTGTTGAAAGAGGCCGCTTGTTCGACGATATTCAGGGAATGTAAACCTCGCGCCGAATCTATTGTGTCTGAAGGAAACCAAAAAAGGAACCGTGATGGTAAAGACAATTTCATGGGTATGTGTTGCGGCGGCCATGATCTCGGGCACGATAATCTCGGGCAATCGCCTGCTCGCCGAAGAGGTGAAAATAACGCCGGACGTCGTCTATGGCCACAAGCATGGGCTCGCGCTGACGTTTGATGTTTTCACGCCGGCGGAGAATGCCAACGGAGCGGGCGTGCTGTTCATGGTGAGCGGAGGGTGGTACTCCCGCTGGTCGCCACCGGCCCAAATCGCGAGCCGATTCGAGCCGCTGACTGAAAAAGGCTTCACCGTTTTCGCCGTTCGACATGGCAGCAGTCCCAAGTTTTCGATCCCGGAAGCGGTCGAAGACGTTCGTCGCAGTGTGCGGTTCATCCGATTGAATTCCAAGCGGTTTCACATCGATCCAGACCGGTTAGGCGTTTATGGTGCCAGCGCGGGCGGGCATCTTTCCCTGATGCTGGGAACGGCCTCGGACGAAGGCAACGCGAAGGCAAAAGATCCGGTACTGCGGGTGAGCGACCGAGTGAAAGCCATCGTGGCATGGGTCGCGCCAACGGACTTACGGATCATGGTCTGGAAAGCCCCCAATCACTTGCCAGCCTACGATCGATACCCGGCACTAAATCTCGATCTTGACCAGGCAAAAGCCCATTCGCCACTGGTGCATGTCACCAAGGACGACGCACCGACGTTACTTGTCGTGGGAGACCAGGACAAGCTCGTCCCGATAAAACACAGCCAAGACATACACGCCGCATTTCAAAAAGCCAACGTACCCAGTCAACTAACCGTACTCAAAGGTGCCGGTCACGGCTTCGGCGGAGACCACGCAAAACGCGCAGTCGAAGAACTGACCGCCTGGTTCGAAAAGCACTTGGCGAACGACTAGCTCCACAACAAGCCTCGAACAACCGCATCCGGCATACAATCCCGTCCACGGCGATTCCGTCCACGGCGTCATGGTCGATCACTCGAGGCGGCCAGAGCAACGGAACCCTCGTATTGCAGTTCTCGAAGTCCCGCAAACCTGGGAATTGAGCCGTCATCAGGCGCTGGCAGAAACGGAAGATCAAGAACGTACTCGACATCATCACGAGCCTCCACGGAGGTGACGTATTCTCGGTACTCTGCCTAGCTAAAGTGCAGTAGAAAAGTGACTGTGCAAAAAGAGTCGCAACGCATTCGGGCCGTCGGCACTCGCGGCCTTATCCAGTAGAGTGGTGGAATTCGACGAATAGCTGGCCGATCATGACCGACCCCCCAAATGCACGATTGTGTAATTCGGTCATCCGAATATTGTTACTCTTGCCTTCGTTCGACATGCTCAGTTCGGCACCGCGGCCTGTCGCGACCATCAATCTTGTTTCGCTACGACCTCCGATGGATATGTGAACGTGGGGGCACCCTATATTGGTAACATCAAGCTTCGCCCTTCGGGTTCGCCGGAGGCGCGGTTTGCCGACGTGCAGGACCGAGGAGTCCATGACCAGTTCGCCAGACGATCGTGACCAGGAATCAGCCGGCAAAGCGACGGCCGACAATGAGGAAGTCGATGCCGAGGCGGCTGGAACCATTAAGGACGGCGGGACGAATGATCAGAATGCGGACACCGATGCACAGATCAATGAGGTGCCGGATGAAACCGCGGCGATTGCATTGACGTCCGGCACAACTCAATTCCCGGCGCAGGATTCGACGATGTTCGAGGCGGGCAGAGAGTTCGGGCGCTATCGAATCAAGAGGGAACTGGGCCGCGGAGCGATGGGCGCGGTCTACCTGGCGCGGGACACGCAACTCGATCGCGAAGTCGCCGTCAAGATTCCGATTTTCGCGACGGACGGCGGGCAGAACGAAGTGGAACGTTTCTATCGCGAAGCACGTGCGATGGCGACGATCAGCCATCCGAACTTGTGTCCCGTTTACGACGTGGGCGAAATCGACGGCACGCATTACTTGACGATGCAGTTTGTCGAAGGCCGGCCGTTGGACGAATACTTGAAACGCGGCAAGTCGCATGCGCCAAAACAGGTCGCCACCGTAATGTGGAAATTGGCCGTTGCGTTGGAAGAAGCCCATCGCGCCGGTATCGTGCATCGCGATTTGAAACCGGCGAATATCATGCTCGACCAGCGAAGCGAGCCGATCATCATGGACTTTGGGCTGGCGCGCCGCCAGAAAGAGAATGAAACGACGCTGACTCAAACCGGCCAGATCATGGGCACGCCGTCGTACATGTCGCCTGAACAGGTGAGAGGAAGGCAGGACGAGATCGGTCCGGCAAGTGACGTCTACGCATTGGGCGTAATCTGTTATCAACTGCTGACGGGCAAACTGCCGTTCACCGGCCCACTGGGCGATGTGCTGATCAAAATCGCGACGGAAGAGCCCGAGCGTCCATCGAAATTGAATGCCAAGATCGACCGTTCGATCGAGGCGATCTGTCTGCAGGCAATGGCCAAGAGCGTCGACGACCGATTCGGCAGCGCCGCCGACTTGGCGAAGTCTCTTCGGGACTACCTGCGCGGGAAGCATCTGCCGGGAGAAGGAGCGAAGCCGGCGGACCTGATTGAGTCGAGCGATGTTGAACTATCTGGCTCAGATGCGATCGCGGGCAACGAAGTAGGGCGGGCCGATGACTCTCTCTCGGACTTGGCGGATGGTTTGACATCGACGACCGACGCGCCCGTGGCCACCAGGACGTGGATTTCACCGCCGGGCCCATCGAGCCAGCCTGTACCGAAATTGCAGGATAACCGTTCAAAGCAAATGCCCAAATGGGTGTGGATTACGTCGGGTGGCGGCGTGGCTGTCCTAGTGCTGGCCGTTGGAATCGCGATCAAGACTTCAGGCGACGGTGACGGCAAGGGTGCGGGCGGCGGGGTCGCTTTGTCTGGAGAAGCAACAAGGGACGAGAATCAAGCAAAGGGCAATCTGACAAATCCCCCGAATGACTCAACGAAAGACCAGGACAGTGCCATCTCGGCAACTGCCACCGATCCGCCGAATTATGGACTGGTGTTTGATGGCAAAGCCAGCGTCGAAGTGGAGGGCATCCAATACGATGGCAGGCAGTCGTTTTGTTTGGAAGCATATATTCGGCCAACACGTGTTGACGGCGACCATTTCGTGATGAAATTCTGTTACGGCATTTGGCTGCTCATTAGTGAACGTGACTGGCTCGGCTTGGCGACACAGAAAGGTAATCATCAGGTCTTCGGCGCGGAGTTAGCAAAGGCAAACGAGCGCGTCCACGTTGCATTAGTTCGTGATGGCAACGAGTTGCGGATCTACGTCAACGGCAAACAGGGGGACAACAACGTCATGCCTGCTGACATCATTGACACTCGACAAAGCAACACCTTGCTGATCGGCCGTGATTTTGAAGGAACCATCGACGAGGTCAGGATTTCCAGCGTCCCCCGTTACGACCAGGATTTCGCCCCTGAAAAGCGGTTCGAGCCCGACGAACAAACCGTAGCACTTTATCACTTTGACGAAGGCGACGGAATCACGGCCAAAGACTCGTCCGGCAACAAACACCATGGCAAGATTCAAGACGCTCGGTGGGTACTCGCGGGAGTATCAGATCCTCCGAAGCCCTAGAAGTGGGCACCGATCGCTTCTCGCTTCTTTCGTCCGGCCTGCGGCGACCAATCGTGCGTTTGCTGATTTAGCAATCTCGTGCGGACTTGGCTGCACCAATTCTACTGGTATTTGATTCGAGCCAAGCGATACACTTCGCTGTCTCGCGGGGCGCGGCGAGAAATCTCCTTGAACAGTTTGCGCGCTTCCATGGGTTTGAATTCCAAGAGTCGCTCTGCCCTGCTGTAGTTGCGGTGGCACCATTCCAATTCGCGGCACGTCGTGACCGACGCGACAACTTGTGGATCTTTCTTCAACTCGTCGAGCCGCGCTGCCGCGGAACGGGCGGATGGAGCGGGGACCAATTGTGCAGCCTTTTCATAGACCCGGAAGGCACAGCACGCCGAGCCTTCTTCTTCCTGCTGCTGTCCAAGCATCCACAATTGCTTTGCAACTGGTTCGTTGACGATGGTGGCAAATTCCGGTTTTAAACTTTGTTTGCGCACATGCGTTTCGAATTTCAGTCCTGGAATGTTTTTGAACTGGCGGACGATCGTCGCGTAATCCTTGAACATCCCGATAACGTCTTCATGCTTTGGTTCCGTCTGGGAGCCATTGGCGGAAACAGTCATGTTTTGACTGATTAGCGCAAGCTTTTCGTCAATGACGGCGACCTTTTGGTTGCCGAGTGCGCGGAGCTGCGTCAGTCGTTCTTGGGCAGCTTCCGTGGTCTCTGTTCTTGGACGGCGTACGGCCAAACGAGTGTAGATCAAACCGGCCGAGGGTATGTCTCCTTCCTGCACCGCCTTGTCGGCTGCCGCAAGACGTTTCACGTCCGTGCGTGCCTTGCGGATCACATCCCTAGCGCGTTTTTCAGCAGCCGATGACTGGAACGGAATGACAAATCCGACCCCGGGAACCAATCCACCGGCCGAATTGGGACTTGTGTTTGTTGCAACCCGACCGGGAGCACGCGAGACGGCGCGTCACGCACCACCCAGCGGTTCGGTCGGAAGAAACACGGTTGCACCCAAAACGGCGGTCATGAACAGGCGTGTTTTCTGCATAACTAGACTCCGAAAAAAACGGATGGGTTTAGTTTAGCGTTTCTCGTCTTTCCAACAAAGCGAATTTGGGACTCGGGTTTTCCACGCAGGGTGGAGATGCTAGGTGGCAAGGGGAATTGATGTTGCGTCGGGTCCACCAACGGACCGCAAACGGCCCCGGAGGATGGTTGGTAGGGCCACACCGCGATGTGCATCGAAGACTTAGGAGAGACTCTGAACACGCCTAACTTTCTTCGTTCCAGCAACGGTTCAAGGCAGTGCAAAGCGCCCAATCCGGCGTAATCTCCCCGTTGTTGTTATCATGTTCTGAGGTTCATAACCACCGAATTTGACCCAGGGAGCATCCATCGTGAACGCCCTTCGCACGTGTGTTATTGTCGCTGCGATTACTTCAATTTCTGTTGGAACATGTGCTTGCGCCGAGGACGGCTTGATCGGCCATTGGAAGCTGGCCAACGATGCTCGGGACAGTTCGGGGCATGGGCATCATGCTGTCGTGCATGGCGTCAAGTTCGGAACAGATCGCAATGCCGTGTTCGACGGAATCGACGACTGGTTGGAAGTGCCCGTCTCTAAATCATTGCGTCTCGGCAAGAGGCCATTCTCAATCTCGACTTGGATTCACACGGACGAACTACTTGACGACGTGTTGGGCGATGTGATTACGTGTTACGACGCCGACTCTCGGACTGGCTTCACATTGAGTTTGATGAACTACGCCGGCGTCACTTCGGCTCAATCCAATTGGCGCAATGCGTTGTTCGGAATCGACGCAGGACAAATTGACGCCGAGTGGACTGATTGCGGACGTCCTGGCACCAATCAGCAAGTCAAGTCGCTGGTGGTCTTCGCCGGAAATCTCTACGCGGCGGTCTGGGAACCGGGCGAGGGCGAGTCCGGTCGAGTCTATCGGTATTCCGGGGGCACTCGCTGGGAAGACTGCGGAACTCCGGACAAAGCGAATTCCATTACAGGAATGGCCGTCTTCAAGGGAAAACTTTATGCCGGTTCGGAATTGTATAGCGGCGGTGGATCGTCGTTGCCGCTCTCTCCCAATCAGAATCACGGCGGCACGGTTTATCGTTATGAAGGCGGAACTCGTTGGGTGAGCGTCGGCAAAGTCGCCGACGTCCGCAGCATCAGCGGCCTGACAAACTACAAAGGAAAACTCTACGCGGGAACAGGCACAACCGGTGCTTGGCGCGATACGCCTCGCACGCGGGGCATGTACCGCTTTGACGGAAACGGCAGATGGACGCCGTGCGGATGCCCCGGTTTGCGAGTCGTTCACTTAAGCGTTTACAACGGCCATCTGTTTGGCCTGAGCTACGACGCAGCTGGATTCTTTCGGTACGACGGCGGAACCAATTGGACACGACTTGGTCCAGTTCCAGATACTAATCAGGTTTACTCGACCGCCGTCTATGAAGGTCGCATTCACGCTGGCACATGGCCGACCGGTTCCGTCTTTCGTTACGAGGGGCCTCGGAAATGGATCAACACAGGCAGGCTCGGCGAAGAAAAGGAAGTCATGGGGATGGCGGTCTATAACGGCAAACTCTACGCAGGCACGTTGCCGTTGGCCGAAGTTTACCGCTACGACGGCAAAGACAAATGGGTCTCCACCGGGCGACTCGACAAGACGCCGGACGTGCGCTATCGACGAGCGTGGGTGACTGCGGTCTACAACGGCAAACTATTCTGTGGTGTACTTCCGTCGGGACACGTTCTATCCCTCGAGGCTGGCAAGTGCGTCACGTACGACCGTGCCCTCGCTTCAGGCTGGCACCATTTGGTAGCAACTAAAACGGACAATTGGTTGAGCCTTTACATCGATGGCAAGAACGTCTCAAACAGCACGTCCTTCGACTCAACAAAATTCAATTTGTCGACCCAAGGACCATTAAAGATTGGCTTCGGACAACACGACTATTTCAACGGTAAGATGAAGGATTTGAGAATCCACGATCACGCGTTATCGCAAAGCGAAATCAACCAAGTGTCGCAAACCGATCACCAACTGGATAAAGAATGAAGGTTTGACAAGGCAATTGCTTGCGATGACGCAGGGTAGCTCAGCGAGTGGATTTGACTACCGATTTCGCGTCTTGGACATCGCGTCGGAGAAACTGCTGCACCACTTTAACGTCGCTCGCGATCAGAAATAAACGCGTACGCGCTAAGTTCCAGTTTTGCACTAATGGAACGCTATCCGGCGAGAGTCGCCAAGTAGGTGAGCAGGCTGGTGCAATTGTCGGCGGGGGGCGTTGCGGGCGACACCTTTGATAATTTGTCTTCCCAGCTATTTCGGCGTAATGT
>JAJDEH010000331.1 GCA_029259935.1 Planctomycetota bacterium | reverse complement strand
GTAGACGTATGCACTCCCCGCACTCGTAGTGCCCGTGTTGTCGCCCGCAGCCCCCACGATCACCGTATCGCCGCTCACCGCCACCGACCAGCCGAAGTTATCATCGCGGGCGGGAGTGGGGTTGGTAATCGTCGCGCGATGTGTATTGGTGACAGCGTCATAGACCTCAACTGCGCCGCTACGGGCGATACCGCCAATGTCCGCAAAGGGCTTGCCGGTAATGTGATATTGGGCGCTGGCTGCGACGCTGAAGCCCTCTGCAACATTCGCTTGCGGATTCAACGTACTCGGCAACAGGGTATGTAACAAGTCGCCCACCGCCAGCATTCGCCGTTCTTCTAACGGCTCGACGCCCCAATTCACTTTCTTCCGAATGCGAGGTGTAGCGAGGGATTTGCCATTCCAGAGATGATTCATCCGGGAGAAAAGATTCTTCGTCGCCATTAAGTCAACTCACAGTCGTCAAGTAAACGATAGAAAGCAACGCACCGGATCAGACACGGCACCATTGACTCAGCGTGGCTCGGCGGGATTCGTGACGCAAGAACTTTTGGTTTTTTGCGCAAATCCGCAAAAACTTGCGTTTCAGCCGTGTGGAAAGTATGATCGGATCAACTTTCACCTACCATTTCGCCGAGTCGCGAAATCCGCTGGCACGCCTCTCACTAGAGATTCACATATGTGGCAGGTCTCGCAATCCGGGAACTCATATTGGAATTCCCTGCTGGCGAACGCGCGCCAGGGGGATGACGAAGCGCTGGGTGAGTTATGGCAGCAGTTACGCCACTATTTGCTGTTGACGGCCGATCGCGGACTCGGTCGTGGGCTGCGTGCCAAGTTGGGCGCGTCAGACATCGTTCAACAATCGCTGCTTGAGGCCCAACGAGATTTCGCCGGTTTCACGGGGGATAGCGAGGACGAGTTGCGCGCGTGGCTGGTCAAGCTGGTCAAGCACAATCTGATCGACGCGGGCCGCCGCTACGGGGGAACCCAACAGCGCGATTTGACGCGCGAGGTGTGGATCGATGTAACGAACAAACAGCGAGAGATTCCCGGTCGTGACAAAACGGCCAGCAGCCTGATGCGTCGCCATGAAAGGGACGAACAGTTGCTGCGAGCGGTGGCGCGGCTGCCCGAACGGAGACGGCGGATTATCGAACTGCGGCACCGCCGCGGATTGAGCTTTGCTCAAATAGGCGACGAACTGGGAATCAGCGAAGTCGCCGCACGCAAACTGTGTTCGCGCGCCGTGGAGGAACTGCGAAGGAGCCTTTCAGCCCGTTATGGATAACGACGACCGCCTCCCGGATGAAGCGTCCTCCAGCGACGTTGCCGAAGGCGCTGGGGCCAGTGAACCAAGCGCCAAAGAAATCGTCGAACGCCTCAATCGGCTGTGGAACGACGTGCCCGATCGTCAGGCAGACATCTTTCCGAGTTTGGCCGGTTATCAGTTGGGACGTTATACGATTGACCGAGCCGTGGGCCGCGGCGCATTCGGTGTTGTTTACAAAGCCTACGACCGCCAGTTGGATCGGGATGTGGCGCTGAAGATCCCGCGTCCGGAAGTGTTGCTGGATAAGGAGAAGCTGCGCCGTTTTGAAAGCGAAGCCCACGCGGCAGCGCGGCTGGAACATCCGTCGATCGTGCCGGTATTCGAAGCCGATTTAGTCGGGCCGACGCCTTACATCGCCACGGCGTATTGCGCGGGTCCCAACATGGCGCAATGGACCAAGGATGCTGCAGCGCCCGCCACTTGGAAAGACGCCGTGCAGTTGATTGCACAACTGGCTACCGCCGTTCAGCACGCGCACGAGCAGGGTGTCGTGCATCGCGACCTGAAACCCAGTAACGTCATGCTGGTGCCCGAGGGCGATGATCCGGCACCCGGTTCGCTCAGCAACTACCAACCGCGGCTGACGGACTTCGGATTGGCGAGGCTGGCGGAAAGTAACTTTGACGACACCGGTTCGAGCCTGTTGTTGGGCACACCGCTTTATATGGCACCGGAGCAATTGGACCGGGCCTCGCCCGCGAATCTTTCGGCAGCCATCGACGTTTATTCTCTAGGTGTCATGCTTTTCGAATTGCTCTCGGGTCGCCTGCCAATCGACGGAGGCAGCTATGTGCAAGTCGTCGATCGGCTCCGCGAAGCACCGCCCGAGCGTTTGAAAAAGTTGCGCCCGGATCTTTCCAAAGAGCTGGATGCCATTTGTGCCAAGTGTCTGGAAAAGGATCCCGCCGCGCGTTATTCCTCGGCGGCAGAACTGGCGAACGATTTGAATTCTCACCTGCGAGGAGAATCGGTCAGCGTGCGTCCGACGAGTCCTTGGGACCGATTTCGATATTGGCGTGCCCAGCCGCAGCGCATCCGCGACGCGGGGTGGTTCACTCTTTGTACCCAGACTGTGTTGGCGACTTGGCTGGCCGTGCTGCCGATTGCCATAACTCGATTCGATATTCTTTCACGAGACGAGTATTACAGCACGATGATCGAAGTCGTTCAGGTACTGGCCACGGTTCATCTTCCCATGATCTTCATCGCTTGGAAAACACTGCAAGGGCGACGCTGGGCGATCTGGGTGGGCTTCATGGCATCGTTGCCTAGCTTGCTGTTTCCGATCCTGGGCGCTGCTGGCGTTGTCCCGGTCTTTCCCTTCGTCTACCGCAACGCAGCGTACCACGCCTTTGCCGCCATCTCGCTGATTTGCTTCGCGATGGCACTCCAGTTGCTCCTCTATAGCTTCGCGGTGTTGGCGATGCGCAAGATCAAAGACAACGAGCAACTACCCTTGCCTGCCGAAGCAATCGCATAAAGCGAATCACCCGCAAGTCATCCACGTAAAAGCAGGCCGGTCCGCTCGCCCTGCTTGCAAGAGGGTAACCGACTGTCAGTCCTTCTTCTGAGTCCAGACTCGGATATCGTCGATTTCGATGCCGTCGCCAAGACAGCGAAACACCAACGTCGGCTTTTTGACTCCGAATGAGGCGTGCGAGGCTTTCAGTGGCTCCTTGCCTTCGATCCGGGCGGTGACGTAGTTGCCCCACGTCGTGACTCGCAGTGAGTACCATTCTCCGCGTTTGAATTCCGTTTTTCGCGTGGCGAGTGTTTCGTTGGGGTCTTCTTCGCGACGATTTTTGTCGACGTGTTTGAGTATCTTCCATGACTCGGGAGTCACGATGACCGAGAACAGATGCCCCTTCTTCTTCAATTCGCCGCGTGCCGGATCGAATCCAAAATGGAACGACTTGCCGCTGTCGACAAACCGGAACTTCAATTCATGGACGGCGTTTTCCGTCACCAGCACGCGCCGCGCCGCCGCCGAGTGATTCTCGGACGCAATCTCTCGACCTCGCAAAACGCCGTCGGCGATCTTCCACTCACCCGTGTTCGTGTTCCAGCCTTGCCCCAACTCGGCGCGATCAAAGGACTCCACAAGAGCCACATCGCTGTTGGCCGGACGCTCTCCAGCAAACACTGGCGCGAGGGTCAAGAAGATGGCGATGGCTGATAGTCCGATGTGGTTCATTGGGCGACTTTCACTGAAGGAATTTTGAATTTTGCGGCATTCAATCTCGATAACCTCGGGCCATCGTTGCCCGCCAACGAGATTACCGCGCGGCACCGTCGGAGCCGCCCAGGTCGCGACGCTTCAGCCAGTCGGTTGCACGATCAGGCCAAGTGCCGATGTTGGAGTTCTTTCTGGCACGCATGCCGTATCCGTGGCCGCCGTTTTCGTAAATGTGCAGTTCGGCGGGAACGTTGTGCCGTTTTAGGCCCGCGTAAATCATGACGCTGCCAAGCGACGACGACCGGTCGTCATGCGTGTGGACGATGAATGCCGGTGGCGACTTCTCGGAGAGCCGTATCTCTGGCAGCAGCTGCCCCGTCTTTGCGTCCAGAACATTCCACGGGTAAATCAGCAATGAGAAATCCGGTCGACACGATTCCTTATCGATCGCGTCGACCGCTTCATAAGCGGCGACCCCGTCCGCCGTGTGTAAAATGGAGCCGACTTGTCCGCCGGCCGAAAAGCCCAGCACTCCGACGCGATCTCGTTGAATCTTCCATTCATCGGCCCTCGATCGAATCAGACGCAGCGCGCGTTGGGCGTCCTGCAGCGGTCTGCGCCAAGCGGGCTCGTCGGCGGGCTTGGTCTCGTTCGTGCGATAACGCAATACAAAGACCGCGATGCCGAGTTGATTCAAAAACGGCGCGGCTTCGGAACCTTCCATGTCGGGAACGACTTTCAGGAACCCGCCCCCGGGCAGTATCAAGATCGCCGTACCATTCGGATTCTTTGGTAGGAAGACGTCAAGCGTGGGGCGTCGAATGTTGACAAGGCGCGTGATCGGCGGGTCCTCACCCTTGCGCAACGGCTGCGGCGTTCCCGTGTCACGAGCCGTCTCGCCCGGCGCTAGATCAGGCCAAACAAACAATGGCTCGGCCGATAAGGCGATGTGCGATAGGGTCGGAATGGTCAATAGACACAGGGCCGTGGCAATCGTTGCGCCCAAGTTTTTGGGCCGCCGATTCGCGTCGCTGTCAATGTTTGTCATGAGATATTTCCGATGGTTGGAACCAGGCGGGTCTGGCGGACGGCAGGATTCGCAAGGTTGGCTCACGCGGTTGGGCCTGAGTTTATTCTTTCATCATAACTCAATCGAATTCCGCCGTCCCTTCGCCGGGCAACCGATCAACATGCGTCGTCTCCGCACCAACACGACTTCTGGTCGGTCGATCAGTAGCAACTACCCGCAGGCAACACGCCCATGTCAGGAAAAATCACGAAAGGTGCGGACAGCAGCCCTGCCAAACTTCAGCAACCTTCAACTATATTGTATGCGGGCACCCTGCCCCTTGGCAGACGGCCGCTGGTCCGCCCGGAAAAGAGCATCCCGCCGCGTTCGCGAGGCAATTAATGGCATCACATTCTCGAAGGTTGGAATCTCGCTAGCGCGATTGGTTCCAGCATGTCACTTCTAACGGGCTGTTGGATCTCGCCGTCAATTATCAACTGTTCTTCGGAGCGCTGTTTCAACATGAAAACATTTCACCTACTGTTTCTGTCCGTGCTAGTTCTAATGTCTCCCGCGGGGGCTATCGCGCAAGTTACTCCCGGCGAACCTTCGCAAGACTATTTCAATCAGAATGTCGCCGATTCGAATCCGCTACGTGCCGAACAAGCCCGCGAACTGGATGAGTACATCAAGCTCGTCGCGGCCGATCGGACGCGGTTCGAGAAATTGTTCGCGCCGGATTACTCGTCGAGCCAGGCATTCGAAAAGTCAGCCGAGCCTTTGAGAGCAGCCTTTTGCGCATCGATCGGCTATCCGCCGCCAGGGAAACGCCCGGAAAAGCAAATTTCGTTGACGCGGATCGGCGAGGACAGCCTAGGAACTTATTACCGGGCCATGATTCCGATCCTTCCCGGTGTGCACTCAGAGGGGATTTACATCGTTCCCAATACGGCGACCGCAAAGACGCCTTTGGTGATTTCGATGCATGGCGGCGGGGGCTCGCCGGAAGTTGCTTTGTTTAACGGCGGGGCCAATTACAACGACATGGTGCGCGGCGCGGTCAAGCGTGGATATATTGTCTACGCGCCCCAGCACTTGTTTCGGGCCGACGGTTTCCCGCCGGATATTCGCCGCCAGATCGACAGCCGCATGCGGTTGATCGGAACCAGTATCACCGCCATCGAAATCGCCAAGATCACCTATGCAATTGACGTATTTATCAAACGGGCGGAGGTGGATCCCGATCGTGTCGCCATGGTCGGGCTTTCCTACGGCGGCTATTACGCCCAGGTGACGCCGGCAATCGACACACGGATCAAGGTCTCGGTTTCGAGTTGTTATTTTGGCGTTCAGGAAGGACGCTACCAGCAGAAGGAACTCTCGGTTCCCAGCGACTTTCAATTCATGAACCGCATGACGCTGTTTAACGACGCCGACCTCGTTGCTCTGATCTGCCCGCGAGCCCACCAGATACAAGCCGGCTCACGCGACAATGCCTCGCACCGCGAGGCAGGCCAAAGCCTTGCTCCGCGCGCTGCGGCGTTTTTCAAAAAACTGGGCCGTGCCGATCGATTCCAACACGTCATCTTCGAGGGCGGCCACGAATTCGACGACGCATCGGCGTGGGAATTCGTCAAGAAGCATCTTTAAGTACTAAGTGGCGGGATTCACAAAAAACCATGAACGCTCCATCCACCATTGCGGCATATCTATCCATCGTTACGGTAAACGGTGTCGAGTGACACGTGAACAGCCGAAGTCTGACAAAACACCGATCTGATTGCCTATGTCCGAGCTGCGCCGAGATCCTGTTACGGGCCACTGTGTCATTGTTGCCGCCGAGCGAGCCAAACGGCCCATTGAATTTCAGAGGTTGCACGAAAGGCGGACGGGCGCGGAGTGTCCGTTTTGCGCGGGCCAGGAACATCAAACACCCGCGGCTATCGCGCGCTATGGCGCGACGACCGATACGGTCGACGGCTGGCAAGTCCGCGTTGTTCCTAACAAATACCCGATCCTCTCTAGCGCCGCCCAGGCGTTGCCCGAACAAGCTCCGTCAGGAGGAACTTTGCAGGTCGACGTCGATGCTCACCCCCAGCAACTGGCGGGCGTGCATGAGGTGATTATAGAATCGAGCGATCACTGCGTGAACTTCACGGAGATCAGTTCGGAAAACGCACGGCTTGTGTTCACGGCGTATGCGGACCGGCTGGCAAGTCTCGCCAACAAGCCGCGAGTCGCCTATGGACTTGTCTTCAAGAATCTCGGAGCCGCGGCGGGGGCTTCGATTCAGCATTTACACAGTCAACTCGTCGCCACCGAGTTCGTTCCTCCTACCATCCAGAACAAGCTCGACCGCGCCCGCCAGTATTTCGCTCGGCAATCTGCATGTCTATTTTGCAATCTCTTGCGTGACGAAGAGTCCAGCTCGAATCGCATCATCGCGCGCAGCGACCACTTCGTTGCCTTCTGCCCGTTCGCCAGCCGGTTTTCCTACGAGTTCTGGGTGGCTCCCCGCGAACACGCATGCCGTTTCGAGGGAACTTCGCCCGATCTTCTCGCCGAATTGGCACAGTTCATGCAGCGTTGCCTTGGTGGATTGGAGACCGCGTTGGAACATCCAGCCTACAACTATCTGATTCATACCGCCCCGTTTGACATAAATACCGACAATCACTATCACTGGCATATTGAGGTTTTTCCGCGAACTGCCGAGATCGCCGGGTTTGAGCTAGCAACAGGCTGCTTCATCAACCCAACACCCCCAGAAGTAGCGGCAGCCCAGCTACGGAACGCAACCAGAAGTAGCGGCAGCCCAGCTACGGAACGCAACCAGAGGATGAGTGCCCGACGAGCCACATATTTTCGCGAGCGAGCAAGCAGAACGGGGTTCGCTGACTCGCCCATCCCGCCGGTATCGAGCGATCCCGAACACGGCTCTCCAATTAGGGTTAGAAAAACTAGCTAAAACGTAACGATCTTACCGATTACTAGTGCGGCCACTTGTGTTTATCTTGGGCGATTGAGGCGTCCTACCCTATCTCTATCAGGAAAACCGTCACATATTCGTGTCATTGGCACTCGGTTCGTAGGCCGGCGATTTTCTTCCAAGAAAACTCGCCAACAGATTTCAATTCGCCCGGTTTAGGAAGATCAATAGGATAGCCATGGACCCCTCGTTACGATTATGCCTGGTCCTGCACAATCACCAACCGATCGGGAACTTCGACCACGTTTTCGAAGCTGCGTACCAGGATAGCTACCTACCATTTCTGGAGGTCTTCGAGCCGTTCGCCGATCTGCGGATTTCGTTGCACACCAGCGGACCCTTGATGGAATGGCTTGATCAACGACACCCGGAATACTTGGATCGGGTCGCGGCCTTGGTTGCCGCGGGGCGGCTGGAGATCATTGGCGGACCCTTCTACGAACCGATACTGACGATGATTCCCTCGCGGGACCGGATCGGCCAGATCAACGGCTATACCCAATGGCTGGAAGATCGTTTCGGCGATCGGGTGCATGGCATGTGGATGCCTGAACGAGTCTGGGAACAGTCGCTGACCGCCGACCTTGCCGAAGCGGGAATTCGCTACACGGTACTCGACGATTTTCATTTTCGAAACGCGGGATTGCATTCCGACCAACTGCACGGCTATTACATCACCGAAGACGACGGTCGCATGATGAGTGTTTTTCCTGGCAGTGAGCGGCTGCGTTACCTGCTGCCGTTCGCCGATCCCCATGAATCGATCGACTATTTACGATCGATTGCCGAGCGACATCCCGGAGCGGTGATGGTTTTTGGCGACGATGGAGAAAAATTCGGCACTTGGCCGGATACCAAAAAGCACGTCTACGAAAACGGCTGGCTGCGGAACTTCTTTAATGCCCTGCGGGCAAATGCCGATTGGCTGAGGACGGCGACACTGGCCGAGGCGATCGAAAATGTCTCTCCCGTCGGCAAAGTCTATCTGCCCGACGCCAGCTACCGCGAAATGACGGAATGGTCGTTACCCGTCACGCAGCAGCTTGAATACGAAAGTGTCGTCCATCAATTCGAGCACGACGAACGCTGGCCGCGCGTGCAACAGTTCATCCGGGGCGGATTTTGGCGCAATTTCAAAGTGAAATACTCCGAAGCCGACGAAATGTATGCGCGAATGATGATGGCCAGCCGGCGGTTGGCGCAGGCCGAGCGGGACGGATTTAGCGACGAAGCCTTGGCCGAAGCGCGGCGAGAATTGTATCGAGGCCAGTGCAATTGCAGCTACTGGCATGGAGCCTTTGGCGGAATCTATCTGCCGCATCTTCGCAATGCGGTCTACAACCACTTGATTGCCGCCGACAATCTGTTGGATCGCGCAAGCGGCCGCGACGACAACTGGGTCGAAGGCACGGCCGACGACTACAACTTCGACGCCCGTCAAGAGGTACGCCTAACCAACAACCGGCTCATGGCGCTGATCGCACCGGCCCAGGGCGGCCACCTGTACGAATTGGATGTCCGCCGCATTTGCCACAATCTGCTGGCCACGCTGACGCGCCGCCCCGAAGCTTATCACCGCAAGGTGTTGGCGGGACCTTCCGACCAACACAACGGCGCGGCCAGCATTCACGACCGGGTCGTCTTCAAACAAGAGGGCCTCGACCAGCGATTGCAATACGACCATTTTCCCCGTAAGAGCTTGGTCGATCACTTTTTCGACCATGACGTGGCGTTGGAAACGGTCAGCCGTGGCGAGGCCGACGAGCGGGGAGATTTCGCCTTGGGCGTTTATGAAGCCAAGCTCCGCCGTAATCCGGGCCGCATCCAAGTCGAATTGACAAGGCAAGGCCGTGCGCACGACGCGCAATTCACGATCACCAAGTCGATCACCCTGATGGCTGGCGAGAGCAACCTGGAGGTTTCCTATCAGTTGGAAAACCTCCCACCGAATCAGCCCATGCACTTTGTCGTCGAATGGAATTTTGCCGGCCTGCCGTCGGGTGCTGACGACCGTTACTTTCACCGCGCGGACGACCGCCGGTTGGGTCAACTGCAAACCAAGCTTGATTTACAAGAAGTCCAAGACCTTGCACTGACCGACGAGTGGTTGGGCATCGACGTCCGCTGGTCGGCCGATCGCCCGACCAATATCTGGACTTTTCCAATTGAAACGGTAAGCCAGTCGGAGGGCGGATTCGAGCTTGTCCATCAATCGGTCGTGTTGATGCCGCGCTGGTCCGTCACGGCGGACGAAGAAGGACGCTGGTCCGTCACCATGAATTTAGCCGTCGATACCTCACTGGCCGAACAGCGAATGGAATCGTCCGCGATGGCGGTCGAATCCTGATCAACTGCCTGGCAGTGCTTTCATTCGAGATCGGTCGTCGCTTGGCCGTCGATCAGGCGTCACTTGCCTACTTGGGTACCTCACCTTCAGCGATCGGTCGGGCAAGATACAGCAGACGGAAACTGGAAACGACGCCAGGCACGGGAAACACCAGGCGAGCCTCCAGGGCCTTAAAGCTGCCGTCGATTTCCTTTTCGCTCGTGTAGGTATTGTCGCCGGGATAAAACTCACCATCAACAAAGTAACCAGCCGGTGGCACGTAGACCTGCGCGCCGAACAGCATGCCTAGGTCGCTGGATCGGAAGGTGAAACTGCCGCGAGCGTTCATGTCTCGCGGCTCGGCGCGCACATCGACGATCAAGTAACGAGAACTGGTGGAACGCAGGCGTTCAACGAACCGAACTTCGTTCTCCTTCGATCCCAGGGACTCGGTGCGCTGAACGTCTCTTGCAACCTCCGTGTTCTGAATGCTGAAGTTGGCGATCCGCGCGCGGTCGATCGAGCGCTGAGGAGCGCCAGACGGGGCAACGACCTTGTGTTCGTGTTGGCCCAACCGAAGCGTAAACGACGTGCGGCTGTTAGGCGGAGCAAACACCAAGTTGAAATTGTAGGTCTCCTTGACGGGCGGGCCGTTCAAAGTGAAGTCTCGAACGTAGGTCCCAAAGCGGCCGTCCTTCGTGCAGTGCCCGATCGGCAAATACTCCGTGCCGTCGGTGTCAACAATGCGAAACGTGGCGGAGTCTATTTGAGTAAACGGTCGGCCTTGACCATCAACGCCGGGAACGACGGCCAAGTCCAACCATATCACGAGGAACGACTTGCCGCGTGGAGTTTCCATCATTCGCACGGCACCGCGCGAAACCATTTCCGAAATGCCTACCGCCAACGAATCGAAGCGGCCTGTCCGGGAACGAATTACTTGCACGGATCCGAAATTCTCGTCCGCGATTCCGGTAGTGCATACTGTCAGCAGAATTGAAATTGCACCAATGGAAATTGTGCGATGCATACGATTCCTCGTGAGGGCGGCGAAAGGCTCAAGGGCACGTGAATTCACGCCCGTTGGGCGCGGAACTAGAATGGATGACCATGACTTCCACTCAACAGTAAACCTAGCTTAGTTTGGCAAGCGTCACAATATTCGCCTCGGTCGGCTGATCATCAGGTCAGGCAACCTCGAACTGGGCCCGAAATTAGGCTAGGTTTCGATCCAGAGCCAAGAAAAGCTCTGTGAACCGTCCGGCGGTTCCTATCCCCGTTGCTGGCATCTCTATTGTTTCTCCTTGCTGGATCGGAACATTGGCTTATGCGCCGCGCGAACGAACGCAACCTTCGCGGAGCGAAAGGCGACACTAAGGCGCGGGTGCAAATTGAAGATGCTTGTGCAAAAATCGAAAGGTCCCTTCGCCGTGGATCACGTGGCCGCCGGTGAAGAACTCGATTTCCGCCTTCTCGGGCACATGCAAGCGGGAGTAAAGCCGCCGCACTTTGGCAAATTCGTGAGCGACCCATTCGTCGGGAGCGACGCGATCATCGTGACCCCGTTCGACCATGAACGGCCGCGGCGCAATCAACGCCGCAAGCTCCGCGTGGTTGAATCTTGCACCAAGGCCAAAGGTAAAGTGGTCGTACTCGGCGTGAAACATATAGGACGCCGGGAACTCAACAGATGTAATCTTGCGTGTCCAATCGTTGAAGCAGGCCGAGCAAATGGAAAGGCAATAGTCGTCCAGCAGCGAGGGAATGCGGACCGCGGAAAGCCCGCCGTAGGACAGTCCATAAAAAGCGATGCGATCGGCGTCCACTTCCGGGCGCGACTTGAGCCATTGTAGAATCCTCTGATGCTGGCCGAGAATAAACGAGTAAAGAGTCAATCCCAACGGATTCGCCTTGCGCTGGATCTGGCGAAAAGCAGTCTTGCCGCGATACGGATTGTGGGGAGCGAACGTGATGTAGCCTTGCTCGGCCAACTTCACCGCGAACGCTCGATAGGCCCGAAAGCCACGCGTCGACTCATCGCGGGTGACCACCGATTCGGGCAGCCCCTCTAAACCGTGCTGGCACACAACCACGGGGCGGCGCTCGCCTTCTTTGAGATCGTTGGGCAGAATCAAATAGCCCCAGGCGAAAACATCATCCCAAACGTCCAGCACGATTTCGTGCATGGTCCACCGGTCGTTACTTTCGATGACGCGCGACCGCGGATTGATCGGCAGATCGGGGTCCGGCAGCCGGCCAACAACATCTTTCCATAACGCGTCGCGCAGCCGCTGAGATGTCTTCGGCCATGTTTCGCCGGTCGGCGACAACAACTCGCCGCAATACTCGCCACGGATCGATTCCGCGCGGCGAACAAGCCGTTGTGAAAACTCGACAAGTTTCTCAACTTGGCGGCGTTGCCTATCTTGCGGGTCAAAACTCGCTCGCGAGTCCGCCAACTTGGGCGGCTTTTCGGAGAAAGCGACATTCGCAAGATCGAGGCCGGCGAGCAACCGAGCCAGTGCCTCGGTCGAACCGGGCTTCGTCACAACGGCATTCTGACCGGAGACAAAATGAATAGACGGATTGGCGGCTTCCGTTTGCTTCGCGAGCTGAACAGCGCGAGCAACTTCACGCTGGACATCGGCAAACGCCGGTGTCGTTAGTCGGCCCGGTGCGGCGCAAGCCCTCCGTTTGGGAAGCAGTTTCGGGGGCCCTGGTACTTCGGGGCCAACAGAGTATTCAACAACGAGATCGCGGGGATAGATCAAACTGGCCAGTTCCGCGTCGCCAAACTCGCGCGTCAGGCGGAACACGTTGCGATAAATGGGCTCTTGCCAAAGTTCATCGCGAGGGCCAAAGTATCCGCTGACCAGAACGCTTTGAATACGGCCGTCGAGCGCGCCGCTGTACAGCGCCAGCAACCCGCCCTCGCCATAGCCGGCGACCCCAATCGGCGGCTTGGCATTCTTCATGTTCTGCTGCTCGAACCAATCGACCGCGGCGAGCACTTTTTGAACCTCGTAGCCGATGATGTGCCGCCCCATCTCGCACGCCTGACGATAAATCCATTCGCGATGCGTCTGATCCGTCATGACGACCTCGGGATTGCCAGACCATTGGCACTGCCGGTCGATCAGTGTCGGCACAAGAACCTGGCACCCCGCCTCGGCAAGCCGCCTGGCCATGGGCTCGGCGGAATCCGTCGCGCTCGGATCGATGCCGGCTTGTACTTCCGGCGTCTGGCCGGCATCAGGAAGCACCACCACGCGGGCCACGATGTCACGTGCGACGGGTTCCAACAGGAGTCCTTCCGCGTGAACGCGTTCCAACACCGTCCAACGCACAGCGCGAATTCGAATGACGTCATTCTCGGCAACGATGGCCGAAGACTCCGGTGACGAGACGTATTGCAGTCGAACCGGAGCAACTCTTGGATCAACCACGCCCAGGATTTCTCGTAACCGATTCCGGTTCGATTGAACGGACGTTTGATAGGCGCGTGGTGAAGAAAAATCTCGCTGCCAGTAAGTAGGCCGCTTCCGCCCGGCGGCGTCGGTCATGCGGTCCAACGAGCGGTGGATTCCCGCCACCATGGCCGCCGAGCGATCTTCGCTGCCGGTCAATGGCCGTGTGTTGGATAACTGGCCCCACAGCGCGTCAACGATTCCGATGTGGGTCAGTAACGCCGCGAACAGAGTGACGCCATATTTGAATTGTGGATGCTTCATTGGCTTGCCCAACTACGAATTCGAATATTCCCCATGATGGCGTTTAGGTCATGCGTGTCGTGGGTCTTCCATAATATCAGGAATGAAATTACCGCGGGTTAAGTAAATTGGCCTGGATCGAGTAGCACTCAATGGCCGTCCCAATCGCGTCAATTTCCCGTTGAGTCGCGAAACAGCGGAATGATGTACACCACGTACAGCGTGGCCAGAACAATTTGCACGAGGGCATAGGGTACCGCCGCTTTGACGAAACTAAAAAACGTCATCGGCAACTTGTGCTTGTGAATAATCGTGACCGCCACCAGGGTCGAGGCGGAACCGATCGGCGTTAGATTGCCTCCCAGATTCGCGCCGAAAATCACCGACCACCACAGTCGCGACTCGGTGGGGGTCTCCAGATCGTGCAAGATGCTGGCCAGCATGGCCGCCAAGGGAATGTTGTCGGTGACACTGCTGAAAGCGGCGGAACCAACCAGCAGTGTCACGGTGTCGACCGGATTCCCTGTCTTGCTAGTCAGGTCTCCCAACACCATTTGTAATCCATCACCGATCATGTCCAAGACGCTTGCTTGCTCCATCACGTAAATCACGACGAACAGGGCCATGAAGAATCCGAGCAAATCCCAATCGACCGTTTTGTAGAACTTGTCAACTTCCGATTTGTACCGCAGCAGCATGACCCCGGCGAACGACAACGCCACAAACCCCATCCCCAAATGGTTGATGCCAAATGGTAAAACGGAAGTCGTGGCAATCGCCACGATGAACAGGCAAAGCATCGAGGCACCGAACCAAAAAAAGCCCCAACTTTCGATGCCGCTGGTTTCATCGAAACTGGCGACCAACTGTTTGGCTTCTTCTTGTTCAAGCTGCGAGCCTAACCTCGATACTTTGAATAGCTTGGCACCCATCCACAAAGTAATGAACGTCGCGACCAGAACATACGGCGCGGACTTCACGAAAAACGTGACGAAGCTGATTTCGGCCGTCGTGCCGACGATGATATTGGGCACGGAACTGATCAGCGTCAGCAGGCCGCCAATGTTGGTCAGCAAGCCTTGAATGAGCAAGAAACCGAGCAGTTTGTCTTTGCGATTGAGCTTTTCCAGCGACACCGCCGTGAGTGAACCGACGATAATCATCGCCGTCACGTTGTTCAGCACGGCGGAAAAAACGACCGTCATGATGCCGTAGAAATAAAGCAGTTTGAGCGCGTCGCCACCGGAAGCCTTGGTGACTTTGATGGCGATCCACGTGAACAGCCCCGACTTGCTGGTCACATCAACGAACAGGCTCGATCCCAAAATGATCGCGATCACCCCCCAGTTGATTCCCGGAATGTAGACCGGCATATCAATGCGATGTCCGTCGACATGCAGCGAATGTTCTTCGTGACCTGGCGCGTCTGCTTCATGTTGCTCGACCGAGCCGACGACCACGGTGTCGCGGTGCTTATCTTCGTCGTCGACGAATTCCAGCTCGACTTCTTCGGAGAGCTTTTCGACCTCGTGGCTTCCGACCACGACGCGGTCGAACGGCAGCACGCCGCAGATCGCCCCCAGCAACAAACAGACAATCGCAAAAATGCCGGCA
The DNA here is from genome assembly GCA_029259935.1 of Planctomycetota bacterium. The sequence continues at coordinate 23,785 of JAJDEH010000331.1, read as the reverse complement.
AGCACCGACTTCTTGGCATGGAGTTTTTCTTCCAGCGCCAAACAGACGATCAAGCCCACCAGCAACGAGGCAAACAGCAGCGTCACGGGCAAGGCGACCGCCGGACCACTGCCTAGTAGCATCATCGATCCCATTTTGATTGCGTTCCTTCGCTGAACCCAAATTTACAACAACAGCAGTGGCACGTCGCGCATTTCGACCGACAGCGGATAGGCCAGTCCATGCATCGCCAGTTGGTCTTCGTCCTTGGTATTGATCACCAGCAAATCGACCTGATGTTCCTTGATCAACCGCTTGTAGTCCGCCAAGCGGTGCCCAATCGTGACGATCTCTTCCACTTTCAATGAAACACCCTCGGCTTCAAGCACCTCACGACACGAACGAACATAGTCCTTGGGATCTTGCAGCAACTGTTCCAGAATGAGCTCGCGCGCGTCGTCCGTATCGATTTCCGGAATCTTGGAAATGGTGGCGAGATAGCGGTCGAAGGTTTGCTCGTCCTCGACATGAGCCAACAGCAAGTCTCCATCTTTTTTCGTGAAGGCAACCGAGTAACTGACAAGATGATGGTCGGCCGCCAAATGGTCGGTAATGGCCATCACGGTATTGAAGCCGCGAGCCAAGTCGACCGGCGACTTGCGCTGGGGATGCGGCAGCAGCAGCACGGGTACCTTCGTGACCTGCGTCAGTACATCCACATAGACGCCCAAGCTGTGAGGATACTCAGTAGCTGGAATATGGAGATTGCGGTAGGTGCAGATCAGTTGCGGTTGGTGCCGCTGGACGAGTTCCAACAATTGGCTCACGCTGGAATAATCCGCCTTCGTCAGCAGATTCCAACGAATAATTTCCTTGTTGTCGAGCGGCGAAAGGAGCTTTTCCAACTGTTCGCGATATTCACCCGCGACGGCCGGCTCCAAGTCGGTCACAACCAACACCGATTCGATGCGCACTGCCTCATGGGCGAAGGCTGGCTTGTCGGCCGCCTTAAAGACGCTTTCGAATTGATCGATATTGGTCACGCATGTAGCTCCAGAAACAGGCTCTTACTCGGCTCAGTCCATTTCACAACGATTGGGATTTCGGACTCGCGACTTTGAATTCATTTCAGATTTCAAGATCCATCTCTTGGCTTTCGGTCCGACCGGCGCAGTCGCGATATCGTAACCAACTCGCCCCCGCACGCGCCGCTTCTACCCTCATTTCCTTCATTTTACCCGGCTCGATCAATTACTTCCACCACTCCTTTCGCGGAACCAGCCGACAGCGGCAAAGACAGCATCAGCCCTCGCGCGAAGACCGCCGACTGTAAGCGGCGCACTCACCAAGTTGTAACATACGCCCGCTGCCAGTTCTCCAGGGATTCGCCTCCGCCGCAGGCAAGCCCATCGCCGTCAACATCCTTCGCTAACAGTAAGCAATGAAACAGTTTGTGTTTGGCCTTCGAGCTTCCATCTTAAACCTCCCTTCGAAAACCGGAGCAATGAGCCGTGTCTAAACCTCCTCGATGTGCAAACGTTTTGCAATCATTTTGAAAACGTCGCCCTGCACCCACCGTCCAAGCTGGTTGTGGCCATCGTCTCCCGACCTGGCATCCTGCCCGCCCGCAGGCCTCCCTCCGCAACGGCAAAAAGGGATCCGTACAACGGCGAGAGCCCATAGCCGCCAGTGTGAGTCTTCCCTTGAGACATCATCCAAGCTCCGCTCATTATTGCGGCTGCCCCGCAAGTTCCATTTTACACAATCAGTCGATCTTAGTTTGGAATGTTGCAAACACGAAGCCGAACGGTTTTACTAACGGGAAATGAAGGAGGGCGAAACATGCAGACGGCAAGCTCGGCGACAGAACACCCGCTTCCTCAATCCTCCGGGCATCACGGTCCAAAGTCCAATGGATCAACTGAAATCGTGTCCATGACCACTCATCGAAAACACTTCCTGGTTTATCTTGCATTCCGAACGCAGGATAATCCGGACAACGCAAGTCCTTGTCAGCCTTGCAGGCCTCTCGTACTTTGTCGATCGGAGTCACAGTCGGTATACTGCCTTGCTTAAGATCTTCGTTCTCGTACAAGGGACCTTCACCCTACTAGTCAATAGCCATGCCAGGCGTATCAAAAACGTGAACCGGAGTGGCGAATCCGGCGGAGACTCAAATCATTGCGTAACTTCGCCACCCGTTTACGTTAGGCGATACTCGTACTAAACGAAACTGAATCATGAACGTTGGCTGGCTCATTGACGCGGACATGTTCGATGGATACCGCGACCAGCTTATCGCCGCGATACACGATCAAGGACATACCGTCAAACTGATTAACGCTCCAAGCCCGCCGTTCCGTTGGGACGATGTTGGCTGCTCCTACCGTGAGACGTTTCCCGAAGATGGCTGCGTCATTTCGCATGGCGACATTGAACTCGTGACCCGGATTCATCACGAACGTCGCTGGACTCCGGGTGCATTTTGCACCATCGAGAACTTTGCCTGTACTAGCTACACCTGTTGGTACGGAGAATACTTGCTCAACCGCGATTACATCATGTTGCCGTTCGGCGAACTTGATCGCTGCAAAGATTTTCTGTTTGATTCCGTTGGCCGCGATGATCGCGTTTTCGTCCGGCCAGATTCGCCGTTAAAACTCTTTACGGGCCAAATCGCTACTCGTGACACGTTTTCCGCCGACCTCGATTTCATGGGGTTCTATGAATTCCCCGTCAACTCGCTCGTTGTCGTCAGCTCGCCGAAAACAATCAAGAACGAATGGCGATTTGTTGTTGCAAATGGCAAGGTGGTTGCGGGCTGCCAATACAAAACTGCTGACGACCTCGATTACCAACCCGACTATGACAGCAACGCCTTTGATCTTGCCAAATCAATCGCATCCATTGCTTACGAACCTGATCCTGTTTGGATAATGGACATTTGCAAATCCTTGGACAACTCGTACCATTTACTTGAGATCGGCGGATTCAGCTTTGCGGACCTCTACGCATGCAACATGGCGGACGTGGTGGCTGCCGTTTCTGGCGCCGCGAAGGCCGTTTGGCAAAAAAACGCACGCATATCAAATCGGTGAAAGGAATGGCTCGGCGCAGTCGGTTCTGAAGTCCATCTCCTCTCTTCGCCTCCCGTTACCTCAAGCGTTTTGCAGCAAAGACACACCGCATGTATGGTATCTTCACGTTCACGGAATGCGGTGGCCACGCAAGGAACGAAGATGCCTTCGCTATAGCATCCCATCCAGACGACTCATCCTGCTGCATCTGCGCTCTTGCCGACGGCCAAGGTGGTCGCGCTGGCGGACGCGACGCTGCCCAAATTGCATGCCGCGTCGCAATCGAAACGTCATTGTCACATTCGCCGAAACAATTGGCTCGGCCCAATTCATGGCCAACCATCCTTCGTGCCGCCGATGACTCCGTTTACGGTTCATCGGATGCTGGGTTCACCACTCTTGTCGCTGCTTGCATCATGGCTTCAGCGGTATGTGGCGCATCCAGCGGTGATAGCGCCGCGATTGTCCTCACTGGTGGCAAGGATCATCACCAATTGACGAACAATCAAATCAAGAATCCGCCCGTTGGTTCGGGCGTCGCCGAGTTTGTACCGTTTGCCTCACGATTAATTGCGCCTTGGTTGGTGCTGCTAATGTCCGATGGGGTTTGGAAGTATGCTGGCTGGGATACAATTGTCTCGATAATCACGCAGCATGATGGCCAGGCCATGATTGATTCGTTGCAAGATTCCGCACGACTCCCCGTCAGCGGAGACTTCCAAGATGATTTCACTGTGTTGGCCGTCCAAAATGCATAACAAGTAAGGCAACGGGTAAGGCTTTGACTTCGCGATTGCGAAGTGGGAGTGATTGAGTGCGTAGGTGAGAAGAGTGTCGATGCGGATGCCTGAGAGCCGAAGCTCATGGCCTCTGTTCAAGATGCCCGGTGTCCCAAGAGAGGCTGCACGATTTCGAGAGTCTGGCGCGCAACTTCACGTTTCTGTTTTGAAGTTCGAAGAGCCGCGAACGGGGCTCGGATTTCGCCGCAATCCGTCTCCGCAGGCTTACGCCCGCGGCTATTCGGCCACGGTCAGTTCCAGCATTTGGGCCTTGCCGTCGGCGTCGACTTCGATGATGCCGCCCGCGCGAGGATCGGCGACCAACAGTTTCTTACCGGACTTGGCTAGAGAAACCGGGTGCACCAACGGGTCGCCTTCGACCCACTTTTCGGGCTCGCCCTCTGGAGCGACTCGCCAAATCGCTTTGGAAAAGCCGTCGCAGACGTAGATCGTGCCATCAGCATCCACGACTAGGTCGCTGGGAAAACGGAACGGCCGTCCCTTGACGATGGCTTCTACTTTCTTGCCGTCGGCCGAAACGCGACGCACCGGGTCCTGCAGTGTCGTGACGACCCACACCTGGTCTTTGGCATCGACGAACAAGCCGCGAGGCGCTGGTACCTTGGCAAATAACTTCGGTTTTCCTCCGGCGGCCGGCACTTTCCACAAGCAATGTTGCTCTAGATCGGACACGATCAGATCTCCCGACTTCAAGACTCCAATGTCCATCGGCACGCCGATCCCGCCGCTGCCACCGCCGGTCAAGCCCTTCGGCTCGCCGGTACCGCCAACGGCGTAAACATCACGCGTCGGGCTGCAGCCGACCAGCAACTGGCCCTTCTTTCCAATCGCCGCACAGCGAGGCACATTCAACGGCGTACGAAACTTCTTCGAAGCTTGAAAGTACAGCGACAGTTTCCCATCCTTGGCCTGCCAAACACCGGGGAGGTCGCGATCGACGATGAACATCTTTCCGTCGCCCGCCGCCGCCACGGCCAACGGATACTTCAAGGTCGGCTTGGCATCTGGTTCGGGCTCTTTATCGCCTTTGTCGTTCGTCTCGTCAGGTTTCGTGGATGACGGGTCATCCGCCTTTTTGTCGCCGACTTTCTTGTCGTCGTCGGCTGATTTCGTCTGCTTCGAGTCCGGCTGTTTCGAATCCTGCTGCGCGACCGACACATGGCCTGCCAACAGAAACGCGCCAACGGTTACCAAGACGAGAAGATGAGCGTACGTTTTCATGCACAGTTCCGCGGAGTTAGGAAGGCGATGTTTAGTAGGTTCGGTGAGATTTCTTTACGTCGGGAATCGCGGGACGGCGAGGTCAAATTGGGGCGGCGGTATAGCGGTACATGTTGCCGGCGCTTCGATCGCAGAGGCCGACCAGATTGAACGGCTCGATCAGTTTAGCCGTTTGGTCTAGAAAACGCCGGGGATTCACGGAAGGAAGATTGCTCTTTAGTTCATCATAGGTTGCATCGACGATACGGCAAAACTCCATGTCGTCGGCACACAGAAAGGCGTCCGACGGACCAAGCCGGCCGTCAAATCGCCGATGCTCGAAGGTAGTTGCCGCCGCAAAGTACATCATCGCATACGCGTGAAAGATTTCAAAGTCGTGAAGGGCCAAATAGCAGCCCGCGACCAGTTTGTCGATCAACTTGAACTCCCTACGCAGGGCAAACGAATATTGTGCGGCTCTTCGCTCATATTCCACCGAATCGGACCGGGATTCCAGCACCCAAGCCAACCGCTCGATTCCGCACATCGTTTGAGCGATTCCCGTGCTGTGCAGTGGATCGACAACGCCGGCCGTGTTTGGCAGAGCCGCCCAGTGGGGGCCAATCATCGCGTCGCTGGCACGCTGCATGCGGCCGGTTTGGCGAATTCCCTCGGCGGGCGCGACCAACTCGGCATCCTGGAACTGATCGCGCAGCGTGGGATTCTCGCTCAGCAGCCGATGCCAATTGACGTCTGGCCCGCCGTCGCCATCGAGTGATCGTCGGTGGCCGTTCAGAACAAACCCGGCGCTGGTCACACCGCTGCGAAAACGTAATTGCCACATCCAGGCATCGTCCAGCAGGTGATGCACCGCCGCATCATCGCAGCGAAAGGGATGATCCTGCACTCGACCATTTTGTGTTGCCAAGCAATCATGCCACGGTTTCACGCCGCGAAAGTGGCCAAAGATCGCGCGGCTGTTCGTGGCAAAACTATCGGCGTGCGAGTCGACGTTGAGCGCCTTGAGCAACACGCCTGCCGCGCCCGAGGCGTCAATGGCGAAGCCGCTGCTGAGCCTAACTGGTTCGTGGTTGCATTGCCCAGCGAATCGCCACCGGCCGTCGAAATGAATCTCGGTCAATGCCGTGTTCTCAAGCAACTGAATGCCCGCCAGTTGGACTTCCGCGGCCAGAAACGCATCTACATCGGCCCGCAACCAATGCGTGTCCGAATGTTCGTCGTCCTGACTGGCGGAAACTAAGAGCTCGTTGCGATGGTCATCGTAAGCGGTGAACGGCTCATTCGCTTGGTGATGGAAATAACTGAAGCCGCGTTTCAATCCGAGATCGATTTTGGGATACGATTGAGTGGCCGATTCATATTGGGCAAGTGGCAAAAGTCGCGGCAGATCAAAACGCCGCGCCAGTTCTCGCAGCACCATGTTGGCGATTGGAGTCGACGACTCGCCGATGGCGAACCGTGGATGTTGGGCGCGTTCGACGAGTACCGTGCTGAGGCCCATCCGGTCGAGCGCCAAGGCGGTGATGCTACCGCCAAAGCCGGAGCCTAGGATGGTGACATCCGAATTCAATTCGATCATCCCAGCGCCTCGCATGAACATTCAATCGGCGGCTGAAGTTGCTGTGTCAGATTGGTTTTTCGCAATCGCTCGATGCGGGCATCGGCACAGTCTTGACAGCTGGCAAACTGTTCGGCATCCCAAAGATCCATGAAAACGCGCCCGCCGCTGGCCTGCCGCAGTGCTTCATCGAGAACGACTTCCATGGAAGACAACCTCGGCGGTGTGAATTGCCCCCGCGACGTCAGTTGTTCCATGATTCCGTTGCCAGCCCGTGTCGGGATCACGCTGCAGCATTCAACTCCATGGGAAAAAGCGTACTCGATAGACCGCAACGCCCAATCGATTCCCTCCTGCTCGCTCATGAAAGGCGGCCGCAACAAGACGAACGCGCGAACGGAAATCTCGTGTTTCAACAGAAACTCGACGGCCCGCTTGAAGTCGTCCAGCGTCATCGATTTGTTCAACGACTCAAGCACTCGTGGATGGACGGTTTCCAAACCCATTGCGACTTCCAGCGGCGCGGCCAGCAAGTCCCGAAATTCCACGCACCGCTCGCTGACCAGTTTCGGGTGATTCTCGACGATCGCACATTCAAAGCGGCCCACTCGGTGGGCGATGGCGGCATAGTCCTCGGGAGGAATTGCTTGACGATCAAAAAAATTGCCGCTGTTGTAGAGCTTGACCTGCCTGGCAGGTGGCAGGCGTTCAAGGGCGAAATCAATCTGCTGTACGATCGTGCCAAGGGGCACTCGTTGGTCGGTCGTGTTCTTCCACAGATCGCACATCAGACAGCGAAAAGGACACTCGCGATTCGTCAGGAAAATCGTGGCGACGTCGACGACCGTGCCACTGGACGCGAATTCCGGTTCAACGAGAAACGCATAGGGTCGCCCCGGATCCACGTCGTTCTTGAGCGGACGGACGGCGAGGATTTCTTGATCCGCGAAGGGAGGCGGCTGGTCACTCATAAATCGCGGCGAACGATTGCCGGTAGGTCTTCTCGTCGCTGGGAAAGAGCGCGTCGAAGGTGCCGTCGTCCGCCGCCCCGCGTTGAAATCGGCGCTTTTCATAAACGGGCATCGTAATTCCCGTAACGGCCTCGACGCCGCGCCGCGTGACTTCGCCCTTCAGTGCATACAGCCGCTCGTGATCCCAATCGGTCAGTTCGACAAACGGAATTCCTTCGGCGACACCGATGACGTTGGGCGTCGCAAACGGGCTGAACCCTTCGAAGCCCAACTGCTTGGCCGGTGCATAGGTTCTCACGGCCCCACGGCTTTGGCCTCCGGAATAGGTCAACGAATGTTTCATTTTCTCGACGCCCCATCCTTCGTGATAGAAGAACGGATTGCCGAGGACGCTACGAATTGTCAATTCCGAATTCTCCTCGATCGGGTAGTCTCGCAAATTCTCGTCGCCGCCATCGCCGTCGAGCAAGTATTTCCAATCGGGATAGCGGTCCCGAATGCCCCGGCACAGGGCCAAGGCCATCGTGCCGGATTGCACGTCCAGCGGTTTGTAATCTTCGATCACGCGAATCGTGTCTTGTAGGTCCAGTTGCGAACGAGGCACCTCGATCGTCTCCAAAAACATCGACAAGTCGGTGTCGGCGAGAAAGTCCATCGCCTGCCGGCTATCCAATCCTTGGCCGTCAACGTCGAGCGTAAAAGCCTTCAGCCGCGCCGGCGATTGCCCACGCTTGAGCAACAAGTGATAGGTCACCAAGAACACCGCGCCGCTATCGATGCCGCCCGAGAAGCACACTCCTAGGGGTGCATCGTCTTCAATCCGATTGAGCCAGCGATGAACCTCGTCGGCCAACGCGCCAATGTACGCGCGTCCTATCTCGTCGACATTGTTGCTCAACGTGTCCCGCTCGCTGGCCAGAAACCGTGTGTAAGTGGGGCTCGGATCGGGACAGCCGACCATGGCAATTTCGACCACATGATGCGCCGGAACCATGCGCGTATACGACGGATGAAACTGGTCGCTGAGCCCTTCTTCGCGCAAATGAGCCGCGATTTCATCGATTCGCTCGGCCACGATCAGGCACGGACCCTCGGCCCGCTTCGCCATGAAATATCGCATCGGCCGGCCAATCGTGCGCGCCAGGCGGACCATCGTCCCCTGCTTATGGACGAAAGCAAACTGGCCGTCGATCTCGCGGACCTGTGCCGGATCGCCCGAGGCAACGCGTTGAATCGCCTCGTCAGTCGACATATTGAGAACAACATTCGCGCGGTCGTCCATCAAATTGACGAGCCGGTCGATGAGCATTTGATTTTGCATGGGACTGCGTAAGAATAGGTGGAAATGGAAAGGATGGGCCTACGAACCTTACGCTATCATCGGCGGCAAAGTTCGGCTGGCGTGGTTGGGAGTCGTAGATTGTTGGTCGCTTCGTATTGTCAAAAGCCCGGCCGGAATGTCAACGGTGGAGCGGTGGTAGGTGGCGACAGGTAGTGGCGTACGCGCGTATGCCGGGGCTAGCCCGCACGTCGAGGACCGATCTTTCGTCAAGTCGCGAATGCGGCGAAAGCAGTTCAGGGCTTGCTGCACAACTCCTCTTGCTGCCGCCGCTCGGTTCTTCACGCCAGGGTGCCGCACGCCGTGAAACTAACTCAGCAGTTGATGAGCAATCTTGCCGCCTTCCGGCCCGGTTAGGCGATGGTCGCGGCCGGCGTGCCAGAATTTCAGGCCGTTCGCGGGCAGGCCCATCAGATGCAGGATCGTGGCGTGCAGGTCTCGGAAGTGCACTTTGCCTTCCACCGCGCGAGCACCCGTGGCGTCTGTTCGTCCGTGGACGTGGCCTCGCTTGACGCCGCCCCCCGCCATCCAGAATGTGAACCCGCGGGCGTTGTGGCCGGTCTCGTCCTTCCCGTCTCCCGGTGTCAAACCCGGCCGGCCGAATTCGCCGCCCCAGATCACCAGCGTGTCGTCCAGCAAACCACGCCGCTTGAGATCGTCCAGCAAGGCTGCAATCGGGGCGTCGGTCGCTTCACAGTTGGCCCGCAGGTCGCGCCGGTGATTCTTGTGTTGATCCCAACTTCCATGATTCAACTCGATGAACCGCACGCCGGATTCGGCAAAGCGCCGCGCCAAGAGACACTGGCGACCAAAATCGGACAGTCGGCACGTGCCCACCGCTGCCTTTTGCTGACCGACGCGGTAACGCTCCAGCGTCTCCTTGGTTTCCGTGCTGATGTCCAGCAATCCGGGGGCTTCGGTTTGCATGCGGAAACCAAGTTCCATGGATTGAATGACACTATCCAGTTTGTCGTCGCCGGGCCGTTTCGCGAGATGGTCGCAATTCATGTGCTGCACGAAATCGAGCTGCCGCCGCTTGACCGATAGGGGCAGGTGGTCGTTCGCCACATTGCTGATCGTGGCCCGGCCCATATCTTCGCCGTTGACGCCGATTGGCGTACCGTTGTAAATCGAAGGCAGAAAGGCGCTGGAATAGATCGAACTCTTCGAAGTGTTGAGGCTGATGAAGCCGGGCAGATTCTGATTCTCGGTGCCGAGGCCGTAGGTGATCCATGACCCCATGCTCGGGCGTTCGCGCAACCGATCGCCGGTATGAAGCTGCAGGAACGACTGGGCGTGAATTCCCGTGTCCGCATGCATGCCATTGATGACGCACAGCTCATCGGCGTGACGGGCCGTTTCGGGGAGCAGTTCCGAAATCCAACGCCCGCTTTCACCGCGCTGATGGAACTTGAAAACCGAACCGGGATGCGCCTTGTTGCCGGTCCGCGGTTTGTAATCGAAAGTATCCAAGTGAGCCGGACCACCACTCATGCACAGGAAAATAACCCGCTTCGCGCGCGCCGGCAGTGAGGGCGCTCGTGGGGCCAGGCCACCGGGTGACGCGGCTGCCGTCTGTTCTCCGCAAAGAGCCTGCAGGGCAAGATAGCCGAACCCACAAGATGCCGATTGCAACATGCCGCGGCGCGAGTAATTCATGACGTGATCCTTTTTTTAGCTACGCTCACCAGAGCCGGAGCGTCAATCGACATAACGAAATTCATTGGTGACCAACAATGCCTGACACAGGCCGGCCCACGCTTTTTCTTCAGACATTAATTCAGACGTTGCCAGTTGCACAAGCTCGAGGGCTCGCTTAAGTTCTTCCGCGCTCGGCTCCCGGCTGAAGGCCCGGCGAAAGGCGAAACGAACGCGTGCTTGTCCATCTGCTGACTCGCTCATGACCATCCGGGCGAAACAGTTCGCCTGATCGATCACGAAGGGACTATTATAGAGATGCAACGCCTGGCCCGGCACCGTGCTCACGTCGCGCTGGCCAGTCACGGTCGTGAAATCGGGCAGATCGAAAGCTGCCAGTTCCGGCGGCGGCGAACTTCGCAGATAACAAAGATAGACGCTGCGATGGTTACTGGGTTGATGCAGATTGCCCGCCAGGTTTACCAGGATGTCGCGATGCCGGATGATCGATCCGTCAGCCGGTCGCGGGTCCAATTGGCCGCTGGTTTGCAACATGCTGTCTCGTAGCGATTCCGCGTCGAGCCGACGGCGATCATGCCGCGCCAGTAGACGATTTCCCGCATCAGACTTGATTGACTCTTCATCCGCCTCGCAACTGAGCTGATATGTGCGGCTCAATACAATCGCGCGGATCATGCGTTTGATCGACCATCCCTCTTTTACAAAGCGAATTGCCAGATGATCGAGCAACCGCGGATGCGTCGGCCGCTCGCCGTAAACGCCAAAGTCGTTCGGCGTCCGCACGATTCCTTCGCCGAACAGGTGCAGCCAGATCCGATTCACCATTACCCGCGCCGTCAGCGGATGATCGCCACGGGTCAACCACCGCGCCAGTTGCAAGCGACCGCTCTGCCGCGGATCGGTCTTCACGGCTTCGGAAGCTTCGGACTCACAAGCAGTCAGGAAGCCGCGCGGCACGGCCTCGCCCAGTTTCTTCGCATCCCCCTTAACGTTGACTTTGCAATCGGCCGGTTTTCCGCGGTCGCGGACTCCCATCGCCAGCGGCGTCCCGGACGGCCATTTCGATTTCGGAATCGGCTTCGGCTTGCCGGTGTTGGACTCCAGCACCAAAACCGTTTCCACGAAGTCCGCGGGCGGCGGAACGTTCTCCGTGGCCTTTAAGACGTGCAGGTCGGTTGTTGGCGCGGTAAGCCTTTCATTGGCTGCCAGCCCCCACATCGTTTCCGTGCTGGTGAAGATTCCCGCCAACGCGTAATAATCGCGGGTCGGGATCGGGTCGAATTTATGGTCATGACATCGGGCGCAAGCGACGCTCAAACCCATGACGCCTCGTCCGATCACGTCGATCTGATCCGCCACGACATCCATGTCGAAGTTGTTATTCATCGCCTTCGCCGGCTTCGAAGCCATGGCCAGAAATCCCGTCGCGATTAGATGGCGATCGCGCGCTTCCGGTGAATCGGCCGGCAGCAGGTCGCCAGCAATCTGTTCGGCCAGGAAGCGATCGTAGGGCGTGTCGGAATTGAATGCGGCGATCACGTAATCGCGGTAGCGCCAGGCATGAGGAAACGTCGGGTTGCGGCTCAGGCCATCGTTGCCATTCGATTCCGCGTAACGAGCAACATCCAGCCAGTGACGGCCCCACCGCTCGCCGAACTGACGACTGCCCAGCAGGGTATCGACAAGATGCTCGACCGCTTTCGATCCATCGCGTTGATGCGCGGCAACGAACTGCTCAACCTGCTCCAGCGACGGTGGCAGGCCCGTCAGGTCGTAATACAGCCGACGGACGAGTGTTCGAGAAGTTGCATCGCGAGTGGGCGTCAGCCCCGCAGCTTCCATTCGCGACAATACGAACCGATCCAGCGGATCTCGCGGCCATGCCTGATTCTGAACGTCGGGCGGCGGCGGATCCTTTATCGCTTGCAGCGACCAGAGGTCGCGCTGCTCTTTTAACGATTGCTCCTTCCGCATGGCTTCGGATGACCGGGGATCCGGCGCGCCGCGCTGGACCCATGTCACAAAGTCATGGACGACCGACTCTGGCAAAGGTTGATCGGGCGGCATCTCCATGCCATCGTATCGCAGCGACTGAATGATCAGGCTGGAGTCTGGTTTCCCGCCAACAAGGGCCGGCCCTGATTCGCCCCCTCGCCGAATCCCGTCACGACTATCCAGGAGCAGCTTTCCACCGAGTTCTTTAGCATCCGCCGCATGGCACTCGTAACAGTGCTTAACCAGCACCGGACGGATCTTGTTTTCGAAGAACGCCCTGTCTTCCGCCGATAGTGGTTCGCCCTGCGCCACGGGGTGGCTCACGATCACGATCACGAAGGATAACACGGCGACAATAGGCAGAATTCTGTTCACGGCAGGTTGTATTCGGGGAGGAAATGGTGGGAAGGGAATTATACCAGAATTGCGATGACGGTGCCTCGGGAAATACCGTCGTCATCGCCCTGACGAATCGGTTGCGGGCCGAACTGCTCTGGCCGCTCGACGGGCGTTTCTGGCATTCCGCCGCCCCCGGGGACATCGGATTCTCCGGCCCGAGACCTCCGCCGCGGTCGTGCATGGCAGCAGTGATCATGCCTTGCTAAGCCATGGTTGGTTTAAGGCCTAGGACCCGCACAGACAGAGTTGCAAGCTTCCGCGAGTTCAGTTAGACGAGCTTCAACTTCTTGGGGCGGAGTACCATCATTGAGCGATTGTTCCAGCCGCTCGGCGTATTGAGTAATCGGCTGAAATCCGTAGGAACCGGCCGCGCCCTTCAATTGGTGGGCCGCGCTTCGTAACGCCTGCATGTCATTCCTGCCGAAAGCACTTGATAATTCCTCAACACGGCCGGGCATCTCTTCCACGAAGAGTCGGACTAACTCGCCGAGAGCCGGGTCGCCGCCGTGGATGGAATAGATGCCGTGTTCTAATCTTGTCATGAGCCTACTTGTACGAGTTTACTTGCACGCAAAAAACTCGCTAATCTTGAGTCAAGTTTAGCGACCTACGGGAGCCGGCAATCATAGCCGAGCGATTGCCACGCAATCACCGCGCTGCTGCGTTATCCGTGTGCTGGTGGAGATGTGAGTGAACTAACGCGACCAGCTTCTTTGGCGAGATCGGTTTCGACGCGTAATCATCACAACCAACCGTGATGCACTTGTCGCGATCCACACTCATTGCGTTGGCCGTAAGAGCAATGATTTTCGTTTCGATGCCACGCTCGCGAAGCTGGACGACGGCGTTGTAGCCATCGAGAACAGGCATCTGCATGTCCATCAGGATGAGTTCGTACGGCTTGCCGTTTCGCTTGGCCGCGTCAACCATTTCTACCGCGATTTGGCCATTCTCCGCAATGTCGAGATCGGCACCCGCCTCACTCAGCACGAAGCCGAACAGCCGCTGATTGTCCGGGTTATCCTCGGCGAGAAGAAGTCGATTCGGGAGCGTTGGCGTCGCCTCTTGGCTCTCGTCGCTCTTCTGCTCCTGCACGGCCGGGGGCGTTTGCAAAGCCATCAAGTTTCCTTTCCAGCGCACGGGTAGAGTGACGGTAAACACGCTTCCCGCGCTGCACTTGCTGTCGACCGTGATCTCTCCACTGAGCAAGTGAGTTAGTCGGCGACTAATCGCCAGCCCGAGTCCTGTTCCTCCAAAGCGGCGCTGCGTCGAGCTTTCGGCTTGGGTGAAGGGCTGGAAGATGTGTTCCACCTGTTCCTGCGTCATTCCGATTCCCGTGTCTTTGACGACCAAAGTCAGGTCTCCACCGGCTTGTCCAGGCTCGAAACCAACCCGCAGTTCGACGCTGCCGCTCGTTGTGAACTTGATCGCGTTGCCCAGCAAATTCACCAGAACTTGCCGCAGCCGCGTGGGATCCGTCTCTATCGTCTCGGGAATTTTCCCGTCCCAGATCATCCGCACTTCAAGAGACTTTTCGTCGGCTTGCCGGGTCATCAGGGCCATCACGTCTTGGAGCAAGCGAGGCAATTCGCAGTCCGAGTTTTCAATGATCATTCGATCGGCTTCGATTTTCGATAGGTCGAGAATATCGTTGATGATCTCTAGCAAGTGGACGCCGTTGCCGTGAATGATATCGAACGCCTTGAGGTCGTCCGCATCGGAGGTTTTCTCGCGGAGGAGATCGACATACCCAAGAATCGCGTTCATGGGAGTTCGAATCTCGTGGCTCATGTTAGCGAGGAATTCGGATTTCGCCTGACTGGCGGCCTCAGCCCTTTCATTGGCGGACTTCAATCGATTTCGCTCGGCTCGTAGGGCCCGCACTTGGGAGTGCTGCGCGGACACGTCTTCGATCACCAACAGCGCGGACGAGTGATCGTCGCCTTGTGGCCTGACCAGTGTCTGCTGAATCATTGGCGCGTCAGTGCCGCCATTGCGCGCTTGCACCGGAAAGAAATGCTTATGTAGGGTCGACGAGAACATCACGGGACAGCCAGTTTCAAAGACTCCCTGAAGCCGGCCAAGATATCGGGATTCGCGCAGATGCGGATAAAGGTCCAAGAGCGTACGGCGGCGGGCTTCTGCCGCGGAGATGCCCGTCCATTCCGTTAGCGTCTGATTCCAAACAAGAACCCTGAAGTCACGACTGATAATGCAAATGCCGCTGGGCAGTTGGTCCAGTATTTCGTCACCGATCGGGGCGACGGTCCGTGGCTCAAGCGCGGCCATTCTAGACTTCCTCGACCAGAGCGTTCGTGATCGCTTCAACTCCTCCTGAATCGAAGAGCAGGACGAGCGATCCGCTAATATTGCGTTCGGCAACTTCAAACCATGCGTCGGCAACCAAAACAGGTTGGTCTTCCTCGCCTTCGCCCAGATTGGGTTTGGCCAGTTGAGTAAGCGTCGTTTCCGTTGTCAAAACTGGAACCGTGTATTGCAGGTTCCCTTGGACAATGTTGCTCAACGATCCGAGCACACCGTTCAACACGATATTTCCGACTTCGTTCAGAACATCCTGTAGATCGAAGTCCAGCTCGGCGGGTACGTCGTCCAATTCCGCCAGGATCTGGCCCAACTTGAGAGCGCTGGCCTCTGGAAATGCGAGAACCGCCCGCCCACTTGTCGGGCCCACGAAGTCTTGGATGATCGACGTGTCCAACTCTTGGGATTCCTCCGCTAATTCGGAAAATCGTACTAGCTTTACCGCGGGAACGGAAAGTTCTATTCTTGCGCCGATTAGTTCGCTTAGCGACGCCGCGGCCCGGCCGATGCCGATGTTCACCACCTCGGTCAGGGCGTCGATATGGTCAATTGTGTAATTCATCCAATGACCTCCGCTTCGCGCAGCGCAACGGAGACAGCCTCCAGCAACTCATCTTCCCGAAAGGGTTTATTGAGAAACCGGCTGATACCCAATTGCTCGACTAGGTCGCGCGTCGTTTCCTGGATGTCGGCGCTGAGAACGATAACCGGCACATTCGATAGGTCGCGCAGATGAGCCAAAAAGGTCGGGCCGTCCATGACGGGCATCAACAGATCGGAAACCACGCAATCCGGCGTCGCTTCCTTGAATGCCGCCAGCCCCTCCTCGCCGTTGACCGCCTCCGTGATCTGGTGTCCAGCCTCGCGCAGTGGCGTCGTTGAAAACCGGCGGCTCAGTCGCGAGTCATCAACCACAAGTATATTGGCCATGTTTGCCCCTCTTAAGAAGAAAACCCAGCGCCGCGCTATAACGGCCCACGCTAGAATATAGGTTGCCGTGAATGATCGTCGCGCTGAAAATCCGCCAATCATCGGCGCGCAAAGTCGACACTCCCCAGTGAGGAGATTTCGGACCGCGGTCTTTCTAGCAACTTTTCGGATTACGAGGAAAAGACGAGTTGCCGAGACGTATTGGGAATGACGAGAATCCAAAGAGTTCTCACGTTATGTCAACAGTCGGCTGTTTACACGGGCCGCCAGGAAGCTTCATTCACCCTGCGCCGTCGGCCAATTTCGCCGAAGGTTCGCTTGCATGTTCGGCAGGTTGTGCGTCGGGCGGCACGATTCTAAGGGACGGCGTCTGGTACTCGAACGCGTCGCAAGCGCCGTGGACGACTCGCTGTCCGTCATGTTTGCAAGATTGATCTCGTCCGGCGTCTTTCGCGGCGTACAAGGCTTGATCCGCTCGTTCGACGAGGCTGCAGGCGTCGTCTTCCGGCCGCATCGAAGCGATGCCAATGCTGGCGCTGATCCGCAGACACAAGGATTCGAAGAAGAAGGAAGCCGAGCGTATGGCTTGCAAGAGTTGTTCAGCCGCCATGTAGGCACTATCAAGGCGAATTTCAGGCAGCAGAACGGCGAATTCCTCGCCCCCATAGCGAACCACGAAATCCGACTCGCGGAACGAATCCGTAATGACGTCAGCCAGGCGTGACAGCACGTAATCACCTACCCGGTGGCCGTGCGTGTCGTTCACCTGTTTGAAGTGGTCAACGTCGAGAAACAAGAGTGAAACGTGCTGCTGCGCGCCGCGCTTCCAACTCGCTATTTGTCGCTTCAATTCGGCTTCGAACGCTTGCCGATTGTACAGGCCGGTCAGAGGGTCGGTGCGAGCCTGAAGCTTGTACAAACTAATCTGGTTGTGTCTAGCAAGAGCAAACTGAATCGAGCGCAGCAGTAACTTTCCAGACACCAATTCCTTGGAAATGACATCTTGAGCGCCGCACTCGACCGCTTGAATACCGATCTGTTCGTCCGTACTCCCGGTCAGTATCACCACCGGAGTGTTAGGAAACGACGTGCGAAGTTGCAGGATCGTGTTAAAACCTTGGCTGTCGGGAAGCCCCAGGTCCAGCAACACGATATCCGTGCGACGATTTGAAAGAAATTCGAGAGCATCGGCCGCCGACGAGACGTGGTCAATGTGCACCTCCATGTTGCTGCTCGTGCGCAGCACTTGATGCACCAGGGCGGCGATCTGGTGATCGTCTTCGACGTGAAGAATGTTGATTTGTGCGGTCTTCATGGAGTTTTTACTCGCGATTATTACCGCGGCTGTTTGTAATACTACGTCGTTGTTGTCATGGGCTCATGGCGTAGCGTGTGACCGCGTGAGCTTTCGGAACCCGCCGGGTATGGGTCGTACGGATTGCGACAGTCCTAGCGCTCGGCCCCCGTCGCCGGATATGCTTGAAACACCAACTTCCCTTCCTCGTTCTTGTTCTAGCGACTCTTGGTAGCGGAAAGTCGCAATCTTCCAGCATGGGAGACGGCACGCCGGTTGCTGGCTCGAAGGATTTCCAGCGGCTGTCTGGCGACGGATTTCATGCTCCCTCCCGAATGGACCGGCGAAAAGTCGGAAACCGTGGGAATCGAATTCTCCGGCCCAAGTCCTCCACCGCGGTCATCCATGGCGGCAATCATCATGCCCAGCAAATCTTCCGAGCCGGGAATCGACGCGCTGCGTGTACTGTATGAAGAGATGACGGAATGCGAGACCGTGATCGAAGAGGAGGAAACAACCGTCGCGGGACACCCTGCCTTAAGGCGCATAACGACTCGCGACTACCCGGGACAGGGAGAGCGGAAGGGCGTGCGCTATCTAATCGCGGTCGACACTCAAGGGTTCTGGCGATTCACGTGCAAGGCCGCCCCCGGGACTGCGAGGCGCTGCTTGCCGATTTCGAGCCCATCGTCCGATCGCTCGAAACGGATAACTAGCACGGTATCGATTCGCAAGGCTGGACCTCGAACGAATTCGCTGTAGGACGGCTCTCCGAAGCCGTCCACTCGACGGGCTCGGAGGCCAATCCGCCTTAAAACAGAGCCTAGTTGGCGGCGTCCGTCACCGCCGTTGGCAGGCTGGAAGTCGAGAGCCGATTAACGATAACGATCGTCTCGCCACGCAACGGTTGGCTGCCGAGCATTTGTCGCGATCGAGCACGGAATCTTGTCCAGGCTGAACCGCCGACCCGGCGACAAGCCAATGCCGTGAGGACCACCAAATCGTCGCCCGATACGGGCTTGGCCAGCAATTCGTCCGTTTGATCGGTTGACTTGCCACCTAGCAAAGCGTTGGCAACGGCCTTCAACGTCGGGTCGTCAATCTCTTCCAGCACTGGAAGCGCCTTCGACGGATATTCGAGGTTGTCGGTGGCTTGCGCCGCGAGAGCTGCGTAGAGAACGGCGGCAAAGGCCGACGGGTCTTTTGGCTTTGCCTGCAAATCGGCCACGGCTTTGTCCGCCGCCGCGTGGGACAACCTACGCGCGGCATCGGCCAACGCCGCCAGTTCTTGGTCCTCCGGAACTGCTTTCGCCGATTCACAAACCATCCAAAGTGATCTGAGCGCCACGCCGCGCTGCGTCCCGGCGAGCATCTCTTGAGTGGCTTTGTCGCGCCAGGCGATTTGCAATTTGGTCAAAGCTTCCAAATCGCTCTTCCCAGCCGAGGCAGCGGCCAACATTTGCCAACCGAATTGATCATGTACAACGGCAACGTCAAGCTGGTGGCGTCTTTTTTGCAACTTGGCGACCGCTTCCCGCCTCTCTTTGGCGCGACTGGTAGTCAGCTTATGGATCTCCGCCAGTTCTTTGCTTGGCTTGAACTTGGGATCCGCCAAGTTGAAAAGCAAATCCCCTAGCTTGGCGTGGGCGTCTTTGGATGCAAATACCAACAACTGGCCTGGCGCAAACCAAATGGCCGGCTTGTCGTCCAATCCGGCCGACGTACGGATCGCGGCCAGTAGTTGCTT
Organism: Planctomycetota bacterium; assembly: GCA_029259935.1. The sequence continues at coordinate 4,494 of JAJDEH010000331.1, read as the reverse complement.
CGTTTGAAGCTGGGCCGCCTCCGATTTTTTCGCCGGTTCCTTGATGTTCTTGAATTCGTCCGCCAGTGGAAAGGCGATCGTCGACACATCATAGATCCAAGCCGACGAACCATCCTCACGTCGAGCGGATGAAACCAACACCGAGCCCTCGGCCAGTTTCCATTGCAATCGAGCCGGCTGTGTGATCCAGTCCAGCGCCTGGACAACCGTGGCCCGGCGTAGGTCGAGATAGCTGATGTGAGTGCTCTGCAAGGTCAGACTCTCGGCGTCCGCGATGCTGCCGTCGGTCAGCTTGACTATGATTCCCGCCGCCTTGGCCACCATTTGAAGGGCGTTATCAAGCGACCGGTCGCGAATGACCAGATCCAATCGCTTGCCAAGACTCGGAGCTTCCTTAACGGCTGTCTTGATATACGCGGAGTGCAAGTTTTCGAGTGCCTCCATTGCCTGACCGGCGATGTCACCATCGCTTTGTCTTGCAGTCGTGGCAGCCACGTCGAGCAAATAGGCGCGAGCCAGCGCGAAACGCGATTGGTCGAGCTTTCCGTCCTTTTCAAGCTGCCGTGCATCTTTCAGCGCGGCCTCCGCCGCTTTACGATATTTGTCACCCTCAGCCATCAAGGCAGAGAGAACCCCGGATTTGCCTTCCAGACTCTCCGATGACTCCACCGCGTCAAAGATGTCTGCCGCGAAATTAACTTTCAACTTGGCACCAGCAGTTGCTGGCCGCGCGGGTTGGTAAGCTCGACCGCCACCTCGAGTTGTGATACCTCGAGTGAGGGTGTATTGACGTGAAGGCCTCCCAAAATGTTGGCCCGAAAATTGCTGTCCAAGCTGTGCCTGTTGTTGGGCAAGTCTTTGCATTTGAGGAGCAGCGGCACCTCTTGTACGACGTGATAATCGTTCTACGCCCCCGATCCAATGCTTGATCCGTTTCATTTCCGAACCCTTCCGCGCGGTCTCCTCGCCAAGCCGAATTCCAAACGCGTCGTCTCCACCACCGCCGCCGCCGAATCCACCTCGGCCGCGACCCACGATTCCGTCGTGATCACGTTCACCGAAAAATCCTTCCCACTGGGTCCCTTCCGGAAGCGGCACGGGTACCATCATCCGGCGTGGCGGCCGGGCCGGTTCTTCAATCTTGCCGGCGGTTGCCGGATCGACGGCGACAAAGCTGGTGTATTGGCTCATCAAACGATACTGAAGCGCCATGGCCGTGACTTCTTCTTCCACGGCGGGCGAACCTTGATAGTAGGTTTGGTGCATCAGGTCTTCGATTTTTTGCCGGGCCCAAACCTTGGCCAACACATCGTTTTCTTCTCGCGACTTCGGCAGCGTGACACTCAGCGGCCAACTTACTGCTTCGCCTTCCACGTTGCCGCTAACCGTGATTTCACTCTGGCCGCCATCTTTGTAGCGACCGTAAACAATAACCGGGCGTCCGGCCCACAGTTCGGGCAGCTTCGCGGGAAACGTTTCGGAAACTTGTAAGTTGCCCCAATCGATGTTCAGCTTGGCCAACTGCGCCCGTTGAATGCGCGTCATCACTTCGGTGGTCAGCCCTTCCGTATCGTCGTTCAAGCCCAGCTTCTTTCCCATGCCGCCGCCGTGCCGGGCGACGCCGTCAATCAGCATCATGTTGGGCGATTGGCCGATGCCCAGGCACCAAAAGCGAATTTGATCGCCACAGTTTTCTCCCACATGTTGAATAATCTGGGCCTCGTTGCCGATATAGCCGTCGGTCAACATCACGACGATGCGGATTCGCTTTTCGTCGATCGGCTGATCGATGGCCATCTTGACGCCTTCCAGCATTCGCGTTCCGCCGCCGCCGCGAATCGCCGAAGTGAAATCGAGCGCGCGGGTGCGGTTGCCGTCGTTGACGGGGACCGGAGCTTCAAACAGTTTGTTGGCGTTGCTGGCGAAGGTCACGACCTGGAACGTGTCTTTCTCGCGACAAAGATTGAGCATCTGTTTCATGGCATCGCGGACTTTCGCCGTCGGCTCGCCGCGCATCGATCCCGACACGTCGACCAGAAACACGATTTCGCGCGGCGGGCTCTTCTTCAGCCGCTCGTCTTCTTTCGGCTGGATCATCAACATGAAGTAGCCTTCGCCCATTTGCCGGGCGTCGCCCGAATACTGGCCGGTATGCGAAAGCACTGCCATCTCGGGCTTCTCGCCGACCACGGCATAGCGCAACACAAAATCCTTGTTGGGAATGGAATCCTCTTGCAGCAATCGGACTCGCGCCGTGCGATCGTCCTTGCGAATGGTGTGAACCTGGTGATTTGAATTGCTCAGGTCTTGAATCGGTACGCCGGCATCCAAGTTGACGCTCAAGCTGACATCATGGCCCGTTCGCTGATCGGGCTTGAGTACCGGCGGGTTGATCTTGCCGGCGTCGACGACATCCGGCTGGCCTGGCGACGAATGCGGATTGTAGCGCGGCCCCACGACCATCGGGAAATGAAACTCATAAGTCCCCATGTCGTATTTCAACACATCGACATAGGAAATCTCGATGTCGACTTTCTGGCCCGGCTCGATGTTGCCAACCGACTGGGTGAAGATGTTGGTGCGTTCTTGTTCCAACAGCGCGGCCGTCTGTCCGGATGCCAAAGCTTGCTCGTAGATGCTGCGAGCGTCGGCACGGCGTTTGATGAGGCCCACGATCCGCCGCTTGCCAATGACCATCGTCATGTCGTCGACCGCCGCTTCGTGCGGCAGCGGAAACACATAAACCGCCTCGATTTTCTCCTTGGTCGGGTTGCGGAACGTCTGCGTGACTTTGACTCGCGAAATGAACCCCGAGATGCTGGCCTCGACCGCCGTGTGCTCCAGTGGGCATTCGACGACGGTGGCATCTTCGCCCACGATGCGCAGAGCGCCTTGAGTGACGTCGGCCGCCACGGCTTGGGCCTTGGGCTGTTCGATATCGGCGTCGTTTTTGGCCTCGTTTTTGGCATCTTCTCCGCGTGCGCAATTCACTCCCATTGGCGATTCCGGGGCGGCAAGACTGGTCCAGATCGCGAATAAACCACAAATACTGCCGATGATGAGGTGTTTTCCAGCCGCCATGAACAGATTCCTTTTAAGAAGGCGCAAGGAGAGCGAAGATTGATGGTCACCCCTTCTGACGCTTTGCCGATTTTGCAAGTTCCCCTTTATTCCGCGGATTCCCCATTAGGAGTCCGACCATCGATCTAACGACAGTGCCCGAAGCGGATCTGGTAACGTAGATCGCAGCCCGTCTTATTGTTCTTTGCCCCTCTCAGCGCGCAATCCTCACCGTCCCTGTACGGACTTCATCGCAGTGCAGCTCAGCTCTGAATAGCCCAATTCATGGGCGTCGTACTCCAGTTCTTCGATGGCGCGGTAGTCCGCCGTTGCCACAAGGTCGACGCCGTCCAGAAGGAGATCCTCCTTGGCTTGACTCACGGCCGAGTCGTTAAGCGTTTCCGTCAAGGCCGCGCGCAGCAAGTTGACAGTGTCGGCTCGAGTTGCCTTGGATGTGACGAAAGGTGGCGCGGGCAGTTGCTTGGTCTGGCACAGGATTCGAAGGCCCTCATGCAGCGCCGGCCGGTGCCGTTCAAACAACTCGTAGGTCACGCAATCGATGGCGGCGAGATCGGCCTCACCTGCTTGCAGCCGCCGCAGGCTGGCTTCATGCGATCCGCTGACTTGAACGTTAGTGAAGAATCTTCCGCTGTGATGCAGTGGCGCGACCAAGGCTCGCAAGATGTTCATCCCCGAGTGGGAGGTCGGAGTATTGATCACACACCGCGAGCCGCGCAAATCTTTCAAACAAGTGGCTGTCGACGCTTGCCGAACCACGACGTAACTGCTGTAACGATTTCCACAACATCCGTCGGCCCGATAACGGGGCGTGGCGACGACTTGCAAGTAAGCCGTGTTGGCAATCGCAACGTCGTAGCCGCAGGCCTGCCCAAACAAGAAATTGGGAGACATCCATTGCCGTTCATAGTGAATGGAGCGATTCAGCCGGTCGGGAACGTTTTTCACCCCAAATTTCCGCAGGCGCTGGGCCATCCCGCTCCACAACAAATCGTTGGCATGTTGAACCTCGGGAGGGTCGTACCAAGGGAGAGAAGCGACGTGCATGGTTGCCAGGAATCCGCTGTTCGCATTAGGAATCTATATGTGTTGGTCTTATTATATTACAAAATGAATTCTAAAATTCAACATGCCAGCCTGCTGATTGCATCGCAAGCCCAATTGCAGAAGCATTTTACGTGAACTGCACAGGCGACAGCGGGACGCCGGACTAACGAGAACGGCTAGAAATCATCGTGGTTGGAGAATTACTAGAATTCGAGCCGGCCGACTCGTCGAAACGGCAAGACGGCAACTGCTGGGGTGGACGGACTTTCGGGCCCGTTGCTCAAAGTTGCGCGCCTTTATTAAGCTAATCTTGGGAAACTACTTCGAACTTGCTGTTTGGCTGCCATGAGTGCCAGTTCCCCCCCCATC
>JAJDEH010000034.1 GCA_029259935.1 Planctomycetota bacterium | reverse complement strand
GAGTTCGCCAGGGGTGCCACTGGCGTCTCGCCAGTGGACGCTACGAGTACGGGCAAGATGCCCGAGGCACCCTAACATTGAGCTGTGACAAAGCACTAGCCACTCAAAGTTATCTTTACCGGACTGCTAATAGAAAATACCGTCGTCTTCGGTCATCGAGATGCAGATGAAGTCCACTTCAAGATCGACCGCGACGTCGTATACCGTGACATATCGCTGAATGTCGGACTCGGCATGCGGAACTATGATCAAATGAGTGGGGTCGTTTCGATTTGGCCCGTCGTAGAGTGCCTTCCAAAGCGTTTTGATCAGCTCTTTTCGCGTCGCCACTTCTTCTTCCCAATCCTGGGTAAGCACATAGAATGTGTTGAACTTGTCGATGTACACATGCACGAATTGATCTTCATCACCCATGCCCCATCGGAATTGATGTTTGGCGGCCGGTGGGGGCGACGGCAGGAACCAAGGCAAGCTGATGCAAACGGCCGTTACCGCAATCAAGATCGTACGCAAGCTCAGTTGCCACAAACGTAGCCGGCGCTTCGTCTTTGCAATCATGACGGTTGCCTTTTAATACAGGATTCTATTCTCCAACTTTCTGGCGTGGCGAGGTCTTTTAGATAACCTAGGGTGTCAGGCCCGTCCACGACCACCCTAAATCGTAAGTGAAGTATTGATAAAGAATCCAAGCGAGCAAAGTCCAAACCGCCACTAACAACGCAATCTGCCGGATGCTGAACTGCCACCAGCGATTTCCCTTGGGTTGGCTCATTGTTACGCGTCAGTGGCTAATTGGAATCTGCATTCCTGAGTTAGCTTATCTAGACGAATGGCCCACGCCAACTGACGCATGTCTTCGGCGACATGTCTTCGGCTCTTCGGCGACAACAACTATTGCCCATTGACATTCGCTGCAACCGTGGCTGATAATCACAACGTCAATTGATCATCAGCCCACTGTCGCACTTAAAGGAAATAGCATGTTTTCTGGTGGATGACCTGGAAAGAAACAGAATAAGCAAGTTTGCTATTGATTATCAGGCCAAGGGAGAGTGAGTGAACATGGCAAATGCAGCGACCGAAGCGCTCGAAGTGGGCGAAGTCGTCGGGCTGGTGGGCAATCTGATCGCGGACAACGATCTGGCACCCGGTGACCGCTTGCCGCCGATACGAGAGTTGGCCGTCAAGTTCGGCGTGAAGGCAGGTACGGTTCGGGATGCGTTGTTGACTGCGCAGGCGAAGGGGCTGGTGAAAGTTCTTCCTCGTGTTGGCGCGATCGTGCAGCCCGAGGAAGATGCTCAGGATTCTGCGCCGGCCGCGGCGCACTCATTCGGTGAGGTTGTGGGGCAGGCTGACCAGAATCTGTTTCACATTCTGGAAACCCGCGAAGCGCTGGAATTGACGATGGTTGCGCGGGCGGCTGAGCGGAGAGAGTTGTCGGAGCTGTTTCGGCTCAGGCAGATTCTCGCCGAGATGGCCGGCATTCCGCTGGAAGTCGAATCACCTGAGTACGCCGAACTGGACGTTGAATTTCATCTGGAGATTGGGCGACTATCTGGCAACTCCATCATGACCTCGTTGCTAAAGATTCTGCTGCTCGAAGTCAGGCCTCATCTGGATCGAGTTCGTTGGTCTGACAATCGTCGCGCGGAAACGAACGAATCGCACGCGCGGATTTACTCGGCCCTGGTAGCAGGTGATGTCGAGCGGGCACAGAGCGAGATGCGTGACCACATTCGCACGGCCTACAACAGTCTTCTTGATGAGATGCGACAGCCGCCAGCAATGAACGGTCTTCGCGCCAAAGGGAACGTCTTGTGATGTGCAAACCAGCAGCCTGCGTCGCGTTCGTAACCGTGGTTCTCACCTGCGCTATCGCCTCCGCACAGGACGTTGCTGCCGGCAGGAACGCAGTCAGAGCGGCCAACGCTGCGGCTATCGAGTTCTTTGAGAAGCAGATCGCCCCGATCCTCAAACGCCGTTGCTATGAATGCCACAGTCATGAGTCCGGTACAGCGAAAGGCGGCCTGGTTCTGGATTCTCGTCACGGCTGGAAGAAGGGTGGCAGCGAAGGACCTGCCATCGTTCCGGGAAAGCCCCGAGAGAGTCTCTTGATCGCGGCGGTTCGGTACGAAGGGTATGAGATGCCGCCGGAGGAACAACTTCCGGCCAGTGAAATTGCTTTGTTGGAAAGATGGGTGGCGATGGGAGCGCCCGACCCTCGCGAATCAAAAGCAACAAAGGTCGATCCCGAAAAGCTCTGGGCTCTTCAGCCGATCACGAAGCCATCGGTTCCAAAAGTGAAGGACGCGAAGTGGCCGCGGGGTGATCTCGATGCCTTTGTCCTGGCCGGACTAGAGGAGGAAGGGCTTGGCCCGGCCATCGACGCCGATCGCTACACGCTGCTGCGTCGCGTCACGTTTGATCTGACGGGCCTGCCACCAACGGCGGAAGAAATCGATTCGTTTATTAACGACCGATCTGATCGCGCGTACGAAACAGTCGTCAACCGGCTGCTGGAATCCCCCGGGTTCGGGGACCACTGGGCGCGGCACTGGTTCGATCTGTCGTGTTACGCGGACCTCGCCGACATTCAGGGTAACGTCCTGATCCGAGACGCGTGGCGTTACCGGGACTACGTCATCGGGGCGATCAATTCAGACAAACCGCTGGATCGATTTATCCACGAGCAGATCGCTGGCGACCTGTTGCCTTACGAAAACGCCGAGCAGCAGCGCGAGCAGATCATCGCGACTGGATACCTGGCGATCGGACCGTGGACGCTTCAGAACTACATCAAAGGGCAACTGGCGGCAGACGTTGTGGACCATCAGATCGACCGCATCGGGCGCACCTTTCTTGCTCAAACGATTTCCTGTGCTCGGTGTCACGACCACAAGTTCGACCCGATTCCGACCGCGGACTACTACGCACTGGCGGGGATTTTTCACAGCACGCTCACCACCAGCTACGACGGTCCCGGTGTCTGGAGTCAGATCACTCACGTGACGCTTCCGGAACTACCGGGAGCTGCCACGGAGTTCGAGCGACTTTCTCGGGAGATCAGCCAGCAACAGCGGAAGCTCGAGGTAGAACTTTCAGATCTACAGCGGGACGATGAGAAACACAGGTTCACAAAGAAGGCGGTCAACGATCAGGCAAATGCACTCACGCTGGAATCAGGAATCAGCGCGAACGATGACGGCCGCGAGTATCGCGTCTGTTTCGCCGCGGGCCCTTCGGTCTGGGCTGGGGCCAGCCAGGCAACCACCAGGCCGGATGGTTTGCTTCTGCAGGTGCTACGCACAGACGGGACGGTGCTTGCTTACCACGTCCATCGACCGCACGCCTGGTCCAGCAAGGCGGACGCTCAGCAGCTTAGCGCGGCGTCGTTCGCTTATACCGGAGATGGCTCAGGCGGAGTGACGTTGCACATCACTTCAAGCGATAACACAGGTCGGTTCGGCGGCGCAATCGATGATTTGTCGATCGCGGAATCAGGCACATCGCGAGTTGTCTTTGCGGAAGATTTCAACAAGTGCCAACTCGGCAGCATCAAAGGGAAACAGGCCGGCACCGGGTTGCCCGTCTATGCGAAATGTTCCATTCCGGGATGGACGGGTGGGGGGATTAATCATTCACACGCGGTCGATATTGGTGAGCGGGGCAAACCGAATATTGCCTTGCAGATTTTCAGCGGTCGGGCAGTCGCTTCCGCCAACCCGCGCATCGCAGACATCAACCGCAAGCTGGAGAGTCTGACCAAACGCCTGGAAATGGCGCGGCCCAATCACGCGCGGGCACTTGCCGTAAAAGACATTGTAACACCACGTGACAGCCCGATCTATCGGCGCGGTGACTTCCAGTCGCTCGGTGACATCGTCCCACGCGGCTTTGTGGACGCTGTTTCCGTGTCGAAGAACTACGACATCTCGCCGGGAACCAGCGGTCGCGCGCAACTTGCCCAGTGGCTGACCGATCCCTCAAACCCGCTCACTTCGCGAGTCCTTGTCAATCGCGTGTGGCATCACCTCTTTGGAAAGGGACTTGTCCGCTCGGTCGATTACTTCGGTGTCCACGGCGAAACGCCAAGTCATCCGGGGTTGCTCGACTTCCTGGCGGTCCGATTGCGTGAGGAGGATCGCTGGTCACTCAAGACGACCGTGCGTCGCATGGTGATGTCGCGAACCTACCAGATGGCGTCATCTCACAACGCCCTAGCTGCCGCGATTGATCCCGATAACCGTTTGCTCTGGCGAATGCCTCGTCGGAGACTAACGGCCGAATCGATTCGCGATTCCATGCTGGCCGCGAGCGGTGAACTTGATCCCGGTCGTGGCGGACCGTCGCTCGGCCTTGAGCTCAAGGGCAACATCCTCGGCGCTGGCGGAAATGTGAATCCTGCCAACTGGGGCGGCAAGATCGCGGCTTACGTTAAGAATCGACGCTCCGTCTACCTTCCGCTCAAACGCGAACGGCCCGTTGGCGAACTTGAAATCCTCAGCGCCTTTGATTTCCCACACCCCAGCGAGATCACCGGCGCACGCCCCAATACCACCGTCGCTACTCAGGCTCTCTTCCTGCTCAACGCGCCGTTTGTGAAACATCAGGCCAACAAGCTGGCCGAGCGTCTGAAGAACGAAGAACCCGACGACGAACAGGCCCGCCTTAACCGGCTGTATCTGCTGACGGTCAGTCGCCCGGCCGACGCGAAAGAAATCGAGACAGCGCTGACGTTCCTCGACCAGTGCACGGCTGACCTAAAAGGCAACAGGTCGGCGGCGTGGACGCAGCTATGCCATGCCATACTCGGCTCCAACAGCTTTCTGTTTCGTGAGTAAGACAACCATGGAAATCTCCAGCCAATCAACAACCCCTTCGCGGCGAGACTTTCTCCGGGCCACGAGCTGCGGGTTCGGTTCGCTTGCACTGAGCGCCATGCTGCAACAGCCAACCGCCGCGGAAATCAGCAGTGGCGACGGGAATTCGCCTTTGGCCGCTCGGCGACCTCACTTTCCGGCGCGGGCGAAACGCATCATCTTCCTGTTCATGTCCGGAGGCCCATCGCAGGTGGACCTCTACGATCACAAGCAGCACCTGGCGAAGGGATCGGGCCAGCCGCTGCCTTACAAGTTGCCGGAGACCGAAGCGACCGTCGGTCTTGATAACACGCGACTCCTGGGACCGGTTTCCGGTTTCAAGCACCAAGGCGAATGCGGCCTCTATATGAGCGACCTGTTACCGCATACCGCCCGGCACGCCGACAAACTCTGTGTTCTGCGAGCAGTGCAGGCGGATAGCCCCAACCATCCGGTAGCGATCCGGCAACTCCACACGGGTAATCTCTTCGACACCGTTCCTTCGATGGGCTCGTGGCTGTCGTACGGCCTGGGCACGGAGAACCAGCAACTGCCTTCCTACATCACCATCCTGCCTGCCGAAGGCGAGCGCAACTTCAGCAGCGCATTCCTACCCGCCATTCACCAGGGCACCGCCATCCAACACGTGAGATCCTCACCGGACAAGGCTCCCATCCGCCACTTGACCGACTCCCAAATCCCCGCGGGAGTCCAGCGTCGCCGCATTGACCTGATTCAATCCATGAACCGTCGGCAATTGGAGCGGCTTGGGACGGATCAACAGATGGAAGGCGTCATTGAGTCTTTTGAACTCGCCTTCCGCATGCAGACGGAAACGCCTCGACTAGTCAACTTCGCCGAGGAGTCGAAAGAAACACTGGCCCTGTACGGCATCGACGAGAAGCCAACGGATCAATTCGGGCGGCAATGTTTGCTTGCCCGCCGATTTGCCGAAGCCGGCGTGCGGTTCGTTCAAGTCTCACTCGGCGGCTGGGATCACCACGGCAAGATCGCCGCCGGCCTCAGAAAGGAATGCTCCGTTTCCGACAAGCCGGTGGCGGGGCTGCTCACCGATTTGAAGAGACGAGGCCTGCTCGACGATACACTCGTCTTGTGGGGTGGCGAATTCGGGCGCACTCCCCACACACAGATTCTCGATGGCAACAGGAATGCTCCAGGCCGGGAACACAATCATCACGGCTTCACCATGTGGATGGCCGGAGGCGGTGTGAAGGGCGGCGTCACGCACGGGGCTACCGACGACTTCGGCTACTGCGGCGTTGAAGGCCTGGTTCACATCAACGACTTGCACGCCACGATGCTCCACCTCATGGGCCTCGATCACGAACGTCTTACCTTCGAACACCACGGCCGCCCGTTCCGGCTGACCGATGTTGCCGGGAATGTCGTGAAAGAGATTATCGCATGAATGGATGGGCAATCCTCAGCCGAGTTCGGACAAGCCGCGTCGGCTCACGAACAAAAGACCACCCTCATGGCGCGAATCGATTATAATGAAAGCTGCAAGATCCGCTCTGAAGGTTCCGAGTTGGCCGGTGACCGGTCTATCATCAAGTTCGGCTCACGGGATGCAAAATGCAAAATCGGTGCTTGGAATCACTAATCGGATTGAAGACGTGGGCAATGGGCAAATTAGGAAGCGCAAATTTGGCAGGATATTTGTTACAAATTCTTGACTGCGCCGCTTGCACCGCCGCCAACCAAATCCGAAATCCGAATATCGAAATCCGAAACAAGCACGAATTTCAAATGCTCAAAATACAGCAAACAATGAGGTTGAACCTGATGAAGAAAGCCGCTGTTAGTGTGTTAGCCGGACTGGGTTGTTTGTGGTGCGTTGTCGCGATGGGGCAACAACCCACGCGGCTGGAGCGCGACAATCTGCTGCAATATCGCGATGCCGATGGGCAGATCGAACCCGTGAAAACGGCGGCTGATTGGCAACGCCGGCGGGCGGAAATTGTGGCGGGAATGGAAACCGTGATGGGCAAATTTCCGGGCGATGATCGGCGCGTGTCGTTGGATGTGCAGGTCGTCGAGGAAGTTGACGCTGGAACCTATGTGCGGCGTTTGATCACGTATCAGTCCGAGCCTGATTCGCGAACTCCGGCTTATCTGTGTATCCCCAAGACCGTACTCGAAGGAAAACGTAAGGCACCGGCCGTGGTCTGCCTGCATCCGACCGACAATAAGGTCGGCCACAAAGTCGTGGTCGGTTTGGGAGGCCGTGCCGGCCGGCAATACGCGGCCGAACTGACCGAGCGCGGCTATGTCACGCTGTCGCCCGCCTACACGCACTTGGCCAACTACTGGCCGAATCTTGGCGGGCTCGGTTACGTCAGCGGGACGATGAAAGCGATCTGGGACGGCTCGCGCGGGCTCGATCTGCTGACGGAACTTGACTACGTGGACAGTTCGCCCGGCTTCGGCGCAATCGGCCATTCGCTGGGCGGGCACAACGCAATCTATACCGCCGTGTTCGATAATCGCATTTCGGTGATTGCCAGCAGTTGCGGCTTCGATTCTTATCTCGACTACTACCACGGCGCGGAACGCAATTGGTACTTTGGCAAAGGCTGGTGCCAGATCCGCTACATGCCGCGGCTGTCGAACTATCGCGGCAAGTTGGAGGAGATTCCGTTCGACTTTCATGAAATGCTCGGCGCGCTGGCCCCGCGACCGCTGTTTGTCAACGCGCCACTGCACGACAGCAACTTTGTTTGGCAGAGCGTCGATAAGTGCGCGCAAGCCGCGCGGCCGGTTTACAAATTGCTGGGCGACGAAAAAGATTTGACCATCGAACATCCCGACTGCGATCACAATTTCCCTGGCGACATGCGCGAAGGCGCGTATCGAACGATCGATTCCGTCCTCCGCGCGAAGGAAAAGTAAATGGCTGCCGACTCGCGAGTGAATTTAGGAATGCAATCCTTGCGGTGCCTTTTGGCCGTGACGAGTTTTTCGTGCTTGCTGGCCGGTTCCGCGCGGGCTGGCCATGCACCGGCGGTCAAGGTAACCAACATCCGCCGGGTCTTTCACAACGGGGAACACAATGCGTTCACCGATTTGGTTCGCTTTGGCGACAAGTTCTACTTGACCTTTCGTAGCTGTCCCGACGGGCACATGGTGCACCCCACCGCGTCGGTGATTGTGTTGGCCAGCGATGATGCTCGGCAGTGGCGGCAAGTGCACCGCTTTCGCGTCGCCAAACGGGACACGCGCGATCCCCATTTCCTGGTCTTCAAGGAACGGCTGTTCGTCTATACGGGAACTTGGTACAGCGGTGAAACGACGTTGCCCCGAAGCGAATACGATTTGAATAAGCATCTGGGCTACGCCGTGTGGACCGCGGACGGCGACAAGTGGAGCGAGCCGATCATGTTGGAAGGCACGTTCGGGCATTACATCTGGCGCGCCAATACGTTCGACGGACGAGCTTACCTTTGCGGCCGACGGAAGAAGAATTTCGAAGTGGGGCCGCGCGGTGAAGGTCGCACGGTTGAATCGGCCATGTTGGAAAGTGACGATGGCTTGATCTGGCGCAAGCGAACCTTGTTTCAAGACGTGGACGGCGACGAGACGGCGTTTCAATTCGAGAAGGACGGCAGCATCCTGGCGGTGGGAAGGCGCGGCGGCGCGAAGGCTCAACTGCTGCGCAGCCGCGCGCCGTACACCGATTGGCAGCGGCAGGATCTGGACCGTTATATAGGCGGCCCCTTGCTGACGCGGTGGGGTGGCCGCTATCTGGTGGGAGGCCGCAAGAGCATCGGAGGCAAAGGTCCCAAAACATCCATGTGCTGGCTGGTCGGCGACAAGTTGCATGAGTTCGCCGAGCTGCCCAGCGGGGGAGATAATTCTTACCCCGGGTTCATTGAATTAAGTCCGACGCGAGCGATCATGTCTTGGTATTCGTCCCACGAAAAGGACGACCAAGGCAAAACGATCACCGCCATCTACATGGCCGATTTGGAAATCGACGAGTGATGCACTAAACCTGCGCTGCGGAAACAGGCGGCTAGGTTGAGTCCCGGTTTGATTCTTCAAACGACAATGAGTTTAGCGGTCCGTACAGCTTCAAGGTCGCGGGGGCATAGTTCGCGTCATTGAGAATCGATAGCTCGTTGGCTTGCTGGGGTTCGGGCGGCAAATATTGGGGCACGATATATTCCGCGGTGCCGAAGTTTTCAAATTGATGCAAGGCCACATCCTCGACGATCGCGTTGCCCAATAATTCGGATGCCACGCCTACCACGGGGCTGGCAATCGTGGCGGCCGGCGGACAGTAAATCTTGCCCGCTGCTAACAAGCAATAACCGCAGGCGCGACATCCTTCGACGATTGCCGTCTCTTGCTCGGACGTCAGCCGGTCGTTGTCGAGCAGGTTGAACAGCAACATATCCCGTTCTTGAACTTCGAATGGAAGCTGAACGAAACGAGTGCGACAGCCGGCAAAATCTCCAATGTTCAGCGGCAAGACAATTCGAGTGTCTTGGGGGAAACGGCTGGACTGGACGGTCAAGTACAACTCGGCGGTCATGAACCAGTCTTCACTTTCGTCGAGAAGGTTGACTTGAATCGCTGGTCGTGATTGGGCCTGTCCCGTGAGAACCGTGTTGAAAACAGGATGCGTGGGAACAGGTTTGTTGACCGTATGGACCACTTTGGCTTCGCTGCCACAACCAAGACTGACGGCCAACAATGCCGTCCAAACGAAGTGAATTCGCCAGTTCATTCGAGCCCTCACTAGAATCGGGTTACACGGGCAGATGACGGTGGGGGCGATTTGGCTCGTGCATGGCCACAAGCAACGCACACCCAACCTCCCATCCAAAAAGGCAACGCCTTATTACCCGTAAACTAGCGAGTGACCAGCCGATCGTCCAGCAAAAAACGAAGATTCGGGAGCCTTTGACGAGTAATTTGTAGGCGAGCCGGAATTTGCGGCGCTGCCCTTGCCGTCGGTCGCCGTGAGGACTCGCGCCCGACGGTCCGTGAGACAATTCTCGCGATCAGCGGTAGTCGGGTTCCAAGGCCAGTCAATCCGACGCGTGCAAACTACGATCGGTTGCCACCATCGCCTGGCCCATGCGGAACGCCCACAGGGCAATTTCCTCTCGCCCCGATTCCGTTTCGGGAATTCCGTGTTGCATGATCATGGCCTGCATCGCCAAACCGGCGAACCACTTGACCTCCGTCGCACCGCTCGATTGCGCGTCTTTGGGAACGGGATACATGGGACTTGCCATTCCGACACCTCCTGGGTTGCGAACCGTGTTGAATGAACTTGTTGTTTTTATTTTGGGAGTAGGCTACCAAAATTTAGCCCTCCTCCTCGGGCAGCACGATTACCGGTCGAGCGCAGCCCCGAATGACCTTTTCCACGGTCGATCCAAAAAGCAGTTTCTCCAACCGGCCACGAGATCCCACCTTGCCGATGAGTACGGCGTCAACCAACAGATCACGGGCATGGTCGATGATCTCCATGAAAGGAGTTCCGTCGCAAAGCATCCTCTGTACCTCGACCGACGAATCCGGCGGCGGTTCATATTCTTGTAGTCGCTGTTCGGCTTGTCGGCGCATTTTTTTGATCACGTCGGCGGCCGGCGTACCTTCGTAGTCGGCCACCACCTGGGCCAAAGATGAATCAACGACATGCAAGACGACCACGGCCGCATCTTGTCCCTCGACAAGTTCTAGCGCCCGTTCGAATGCTGCCCGTGAGTTGGTCGAAAAGTCGGTCGGCACCAGCACCGTATTGAACTGACAACTTCTAGCCATGATGCGTCCTTTCTCCGCATACGTCGCGGCAACACAACGAACTTCTAGCAACTGACGCGCCAACAGGGTTTCTCTGGCCTGCCCCAGCGCAGGGCGGCGAGAACAACTCTTCGGAGACGTTACTGGTCACTCAACGCGCGCTATTTCGCGCGGCATGTGCGATATCGATCAGGCCGGCGACACGTGCCCCTGACTGCCCAGCCAATTACAAGCTTGGTATGAACTTTGCATCCTGAAATAACATGTATGCGGTATCCACGAATGCGAAGGGAGGTGGATCATGGTTGTGACCCGAAAGAAAACGACGGAGTGGTCGGCCTGGGTGTGGATGGTGGTCGCGGTACTCGCGGGATTGTTCGTCCTTGCCTTGACGTCCATGACAGCAGGGACGGCTCTGCCTGGCAACGACGAGCCGCCGGCGGCGGTCCCGGTCCTTAGTTCCTGGGACGGGGTGTTCTACGCTGGTCGCTACTTCGGTGACGAACCGTTTGTGCAGGTCGGCAGCGAAGTCGAGCCCGAGACGGTCGTCGGCACGATCGAAGGAATGCGACGGTTCCGGCAACATGCCGGCGCGCGTGGCACGATTGTAGAAGTGCTGGTGCAAGACTCCGAAGCAGTTCAAATGGGCCAGCCCTTGTTCATGGTGCAGGTGAAGCCTGAACCGGACGGTCGGTAACCGACACATTGATGTCCGACGCGGCGGCAGGCAGGTAAATGGTTGCTGTCGTCCATGTCGAACTCGTTCTTCGAAGGATGGAGGTGCATGATGAAAAAACTAATCGTTGGAATGTTTGCGCTGGCAGTGTTGCTGACGGCCAACTTTGCCATGGCCGGAGAAAAGGGCAAGCCCAAAGCGGAAAAGGCCAGTGTGGGAATGAAAATCAAGCTTGAATTGTCCGAGAAAATGTTGGCCTCCCTGACGGAAGCCGACTTTGCGGAATTGAGCAAGAATGCCAAGGCCATGAAAGCGCTGAATCAGATTGAGTGGTTCGTGCGGCGGGATGAACCAGGTTATCAGACCCAACTGAAGACCTTCCTGTTCGCCACGGACGAGTTGGTCCGTACCGCGGACGAAGAGAATATCGACGGTGCCACGCTGGCCTTTACTCAGATGACCATTAGTTGTGTCAATTGCCACAAGGCGATTCGGGCTGATTAGCTATTGGCCATCAGTTCAGCCAGTCGAAGCGCAAGCAAGGAACGAGGGCTGTTGGAATTGAGGACAATGCCGGTCGGTTCGAGCCACTAAAAAACTCCTTTCAGAGAGATGAATATGAACGAAACCAGTGGCGAAGGTAAACCCAAGCCCAAGCAAAAATACCAGCCCCTATTGGCGTTGCGACATGAAATGGAAGATCTGGTGTCGCGATTTCTGGGCGAAGGAGATCTCTGGCTCAGCGATCGCGTGCCCGTGGCGATTGACCTGTCAGAATCCAGCGAGACCGTGGATCTTTCGATTGATCTGCCCGGCATCGATCCCAACGACGTCGACCTTCGCTTGTCGGGAACGATGCTGACCATCAGCGGCAAGCGAATCTTGGAGCACGACGAGGAAGGACGCGCATATCATCGGGTCGAACGACGAAGTGGCAGCTTCTCACGAACGGTGACACTGCCCTGCGCGGTTGTCGAGGAGAAAGTGAAAGCGGACTACCGCGACGGAGTGCTGAGCGTGCGTCTACCGAAATCGGAGGAGTCCATCGGCCGAAAGATCAAAATTAAACGTGGCAAGGAAGATTCTAATTCAAAGGGCCAGTGACGCCTGGACCACGGTTCAGTATCGGGCTGGGCGTCCATGTACATGTTGCTCGCAAAATGAATGACAACAACGTCAACCCGCAACCGGAAGAAATAAATGATGATCGAAGTGGAATTGGCCGTGTTGTCCGCGTTCGGGGTAGTGTGGTTGATGTTTCTTTTTCACACTTGCTTCCGCCGTTACAAAACGAATTACGCGCCGGCGCGAGTGGCGAAGTTGTCCTTGAAGTCGTCAGCCATTTGGGTGCCGAAACGCTAAGAGCCATCGCGCTGACTCCCACGCAGGGACTGGCGCGCGGCGATGTCGTTCGGGACGAGGGGCACGAACTTCGTGTGCCCGTGGGCCGTCGCTTGCTGGGCCGGATGCTGAATGTGTTTGGCCAGACGATCGACCGTGGGCAGCCTATCGAGCAGGGGCAATGGCGCAGCATTCACGGACGCCCCGTGCCGATCATCCGCCAACTGACCCGGATGGAAGTCTTCCATACCGGGATCAAGGTCATCGACGTTCTCGCTCCACTGGAACGAGGCGGCAAGGCAGGACTCTTTGGCGGGGCGGGCGTCGGTAAGACCGTCGTCATCATGGAACTGATACATAACACCGTCAGCCAGCACGAGGGCGTCAGCTTGTTTTGCGGCATTGGCGAACGGTGCCGAGAGGGCGAGGAACTGTATCGAGAACTTCAGACCGCCGGTGAACTGCAGAACACCGTCTTGGTGTTTGGACAGATGAATGACCCGCCCGGGGCCCGCTTTCGAGTCGGCCATGCGGCGCTCACCATGGCCGAATACTTTCGCGACGATGAAAAACAAAACGTCTTGCTGCTGATTGATAACGTATTCCGCTTTATTCAAGCCGGCTCGGAGGTTTCGGGACTGATGGGACGGTTGCCATCGCGGCTTGGCTACCAGCCGACGCTGGGCACGGAACTCGCCGAACTTGAGGAACGAATTTGCAGTACGAAGTCGGGGGCCATCACGTCGGTGCAGGCCGTGTATGTACCGGCCGACGATTTCACCGATCCGTCGGCGGTTCACACGTTCGGGCACCTGTCGACGTCCATCGTGCTTTCAAGAACGAGGGCTGGCGAAGGACTGTATCCGGCAATCCACCCCTTGGAATCGCGTTCCAAGCTGTTGGTCCCGCATGTCGTCGGCAATCGCCATTTTCGGATCGCGCAAGATATTCGCAAAACGCTCGCCCAGTATAAAGACCTGAAGGACATCATCGCCATGCTAGGCGTTGAAGAACTGTCTCAAGAAGATCGCCTGATCGTCAACCGGGCTCGGCGACTGGAGCGATTTCTAACGCAGCCATTTTTTGTCACCGAACAGTTTACGGCGCACCTCGGGCGCGTGGTTTCGCTGGACGACGCTCTGGACGGCTGCGAACGAATCATGAACGACGAGTTCGCCGATTATCCGGAGCAAACGCTGTACATGATCGGCAAGGTCGACGAGGCCCGAGAGCGGAGGCGTGAAGGGTCAATGCCATGAAGCTCAAAGTCGTGCTGCCCCACGAAGTGTTTTTGGATCGCGAGGTGACCAAAGTGATCGCCGAGGCGGAAAACGGATTCTTCTGCTTGCTGCCGCGGCACATCGATTTTGGCGCGGCTTTGGTACCCGGTTTGCTTTCGTTTGTAGACGAGGAAGGCGGCGAACACTTTGTCGCCGTTGATGAAGCGATGCTGGTGAAGTGCGGAGATCAGGTCATGGTTTCGACGCGTCACGCCGCGAACGGTGGAAATCTCGGTGAGTTGAAACAGATAGTGCAGCAGCAATTTCGCCAAATTGACGAACGCGAGCGACTCGCCCGATCGGCGTCCGCCCGGCTGGAAGCGGGACTCGTAAGACGCTTTTTGGAACTGGACAAGCATGTCGCCTAACGAACAAGACCAAGAGTCAGTGCCGCCTTCAAACGAAGTGGATTCCGGATACTCCCGGCAAGTCGGCAAGAAGGAGGAACGCATGCTGAAGGCTCGGCGTAACCCGGGTCGAAATGTTTGGTTTGGGTTGGGAATGTTCGGCCTGGTCGGCTGGTCGATCGCGATTCCGACCCTGATCGGCATCGCCGTCGGCGTTTGGCTGGACCGCGTATGGCCGACGCCGTTCTCCTGGACGCTCACTTGCTTGTTTGTTGGCGTGGCGACCGGTTGTTGGATTGCCTGGTATTGGGTGCAACGCGAGAGCGGCGGCGAAGCGGAAGAAAACGACTAGATTGTCTGGAGGGAGCGAACACATGATTACGGTTCAAATGATGGCCGCCTTCATCGCCGGAATGGCGATCGGGCTGTTTTTCTTCGGCAGCCTGTGGTGGGTTGTCAGCCGCGTTCAGCGAACCGAGCGGCCCGAGTACTGGATCGTGGTCAGCTTTTTTGTTCGTTCGGCGATTGCACTGAGCGGGTTTTATCTCGTGAGTAGCGGCCGATTCGAAAGACTGGTTGCCTGCATTCTAGGTTTTCTGTTGATGCGTTTCATTATAGTGAGAGTCGTTGTTCGCTCCGCTAAAAAAACGAATCGTTCTGATCGCGGAGCGATCAGCGACTTGGATCGACGGCCTCGGAGGGCCATCGTACGAAAGGTGTGACTCGTGGACCTCAAGAACTTCAGTCCCGACGACGTAGTCCTCTGGCAATGGAGTTTTCTGTCGCTGAACCTGACGATTATCTACACCTGGGTCGTAATGGCGGTACTCGCCTTGGTCTCCTGGCTAGCCACGAGAAAGCTCTCCTCGGGGCCGAAGATTTCCCGCTGGCAAAACATGCTAGAGGTGATTGTTGGCGGAATTAACCAGCAGATTGCCGAAATCAGCCAACAAAATCCCGCGCTCTATTTACCGTTCATCGGCACTCTGTTCCTGTTCATTGTCACGGCCAACTTGCTGGCGATCGTCCCCGGGTTTCAGGCACCCACCGGATCGCTTTCGACGACGACGGCGCTGGCGATTTGCGTGTTCGTGGCCGTGCCCTTTTTTGGGATTAGCCGGCAAGGACTGGCCAGCTATCTCAAACAGTACTTGCGTCCCACTCCGCTGATGCTTCCGTTCAACATCATAGGCGAGTTTTCTCGAACGCTTGCCTTGGCGGTGCGACTGTTTGGAAACATGATGAGCGGCACGAAGATTGCAGCCATTTTATTACTCCTGGCGCCGTTGTTTTTCCCGATATTGATGCACGCATTGGGATTACTGACGGGGCTCATTCAAGCTTACATTTTCGCCATCTTGGCAACGGTGTATATCGCTTCGGCGTCGCAAACGCATGCGGATAAGAAAACTGCCGAACTTCAAGTTAAGAAAGGAGCGACCAGCCATGGATAATTTGGGACTCATTGGTTGCGCGTCGATCATCGCGGCGGGACTCACGATCGCCATCGGCTCGATTGGTCCAGCCTTGGGAGAAGGCCGCGCTTTGTCTCAGGCATTGAGCGCTATCGCCCAACAACCCGACGAATCGGGAACGATTACGCGGACTTTGTTCGTTGGTTTGGCGATGGTCGAATCGACGGCCATTTACTGCTTTGTGGTCGCCATGATATTGATCTTCGCCAATCCTTTTTGGGATTACTTCGTGTCGCAATCCGGGGGCTGATCGATGTTCGACTGGTTCACCATCGTCGCCCAGATCATCAACTTCCTGATTCTGGTCGCCTTGTTGAAATATTTCCTGTACGGCCGAATCATGGCCGCGATGGAGCAGCGACAGAAGAACATCGACGAGCACTGGCAGGATGCCGAGCGGGCCAAAGAAACGTCCGAGCAAGAGGCAGCGGCGATGCAAAACAAAAACCACGAATTGGACAATCAGCGTGACGCCATGCTGGCCCAAATTCAGGAAGATGTGGAGCACCAGCGGCATGAATTGCTGGGGCAGGCTCGCACCGAAGTCGACCAACTACGCGAGCGGTGGGCCGAGTCGCTTCTAGAAGAAACCAGTTCCTTTTTGAGTGATCTCCGTCAGGCTGGGGCGAAGCAGATTTGCTCCATCGCTCGTCAAGTTCTAGCCGACCTTGCGGATCGGGAGTTGGAGTCACAGATTGTACGGGCCTTTATCGGGCGTGTTCGGGGGCTAGACGAAAACGAACGCGAAAAATTCATGCTCGACATGGATCGTTCAAGTGGCGAGGCGCGGGTTCAAAGTGCATTTGAAATCGCAGCAGCACAGCAAGCCGAAATTTCGGCCGCGGTGCGGGATCATCTTTCGCCGAATCTCAACGTGCGATTTGAAGTCTCGGTCGACCTGACATGTGGTATCGCGCTATATACAGGTAGTTACCGGCTGGCGTGGGAGTTGAACGATTATCTGGACGACCTGGAGCGGCAGATGCGAACAACCATGGAGGAGGACGCGCCCATCAAGCATGCCGTGGCCTAGTTCTCTTCCTTGCCATGGGGGAGTTAGAGGGGGTCGTTCGGACCGACACAAGCACGGCCGACAATCACCGGACACAGGATCAACAATGCTTCAAGGAAAAGAACAACTCGAATCCGTGGTCGATCAAATGGCGACCATGATCGATCGTGCGCTGGCACAACACAAGCCAACACTTGAACCTGAAGAACTCGGTTATGTTCAGTTTGTAGGTCACGGCGTCGCTCGGGTGGCTGGATTGCCGGGGGTGGGATCACAAGAAATTGTTCGCTTTCCCGGAGATGTCCTGGGGCTGGCCTTCAATCTCGATCCAGACGAAGTGGGCGTCACCCTCCTCGACGATGCCAAGGATATTTCCGCCGGATCGGTGGTTCGCCGAACCGGTCAGGTGCTGGATGTTCCGGTCGGCGAGGCACTGTTGGGGCGAGTGGTCGATGGCGTGGGGAGGCCGCTGGACGGCCGGGGACCGATTCATGCACTTCACCGTCTTGCCGTTGAGCGTCCCGCGCCGGACATCATGGATCGCGCGCCGGTCACCGTGCCTCTGCAAACGGGTCTAAAAGTGGTCGACGCGTTGATCCCGGTCGGTCGCGGCCAACGACAACTGATTCTGGGAGACCGGCAAACGGGCAAGACCGCCATCGCGCTGGACACCATCATTCATCAGCGCGACCAAGACGTGATTTGTATTTACTGCGCGATCGGGCAACGCAGCTCCGCGGTCGCCCGTGTCATTGAAGACTTGCGGAATCATTCGGCGCTCGAGTATTCCACCGTAGTCGTCGCCACGGAAAACGAAGCTCCCGGAGTTCAGTTCGTTGCTCCCTATGCGGCCATGAGTATCGCCGAGCATTTCATGCGACATGGCCGTGACGTTTTAATCGTGCTCGACGACCTGACCCGCCACGCGCGGGCTTATCGCGAGTTGTCGTTGCTGTTGCGGCGGCCGCCGGGTCGCGAGGCGTTTCCCGGTGACATTTTTTACGTGCACTCACGGCTGTTGGAACGTTCCACGCATCTCCGCGAAGAACTCGGCGGCGGTTCGGTGACGGCGCTGCCCATTGTCGAAACCGAGGCACAAAATCTTTCGGCCTATATCCCCACCAATCTGATTTCGATTACCGACGGGCAAGTCTACCTGTCGCCCGACTTGTTCGACAAAGGCATTCTTCCGGCGGTCGATGTTGGCAAATCCGTTTCGCGCGTGGGCGGGAAGACGCAGCTCGCCTCGTACCGGGCCGTGGCAGGCGACTTGCGACTGGCTTACACCCAGTTCGAGGAACTCGAGACGTTTGCTCGCTTTGGCACCCGGCTGGACGAACAAACTCAAAAAATCCTCGACCGCGGCCGAAGGGTGCGGGAAATCTTCAAACAGCCGCAATATGATCCGTTGCCGGTTCCCGAGCAAATTGCAATTCTGCTGGCCGTGAATGGAGGCGTTTTGGATGGCGTGCCTTTGGACGCAACTCGCCAAGCCGAAGCCGCCATTCGTGACGCGGTAAGCCTCCAGTTCCCCCTGGTCTGCCAACAAATCGTGGCGGGAGAGACTGTAAATCCAGATGATGAAGCGGCGATCTTGCGTGCCTGCCAGGCAGCCATCGTGGAGAAAGGGTTGGTCAAAGATGCAATCGCTTGAGTCGCTGAAACGACAAATTCACACGGCCGAAGATCTGCATTCAGTCGTCAAGACCATGAAGGCGCTGGCGGCGGTCAATATTCGGCAATTGGAGCGCGCCGTCGATTCCTTGACCGACTATAACCGAACCGTGGAACTGGGCTTCCGCGTGTTGCTTCGCCACCAGCCCGCCACGCGAATCACGGCCCGCGCGGTGCCCAGGGGCCGGCTGGGCGTGATCGTGTTTGGTTCTGATCAGGGGATGTGCGGCCAATTGAACGATCAGATCACCCGCTACGCGTCCCAACAACTCGATGAGGCAAATTCCGTCGCGGATGAACGCGTGGTCCTCGCGGTGGGCGCGCGAGCGGCGTCGAGGATGGAAGATGAGGGCTACCAAGTAGAATCGCTGCATTCGATTCCCAGTTCCATCGCGGGGATTACTCGCAGCGTGCAACAACTCTTGATGCACATCGAAGCTTGGTACACTCGACACGAAATCGGCCGCGCCGTGCTCTACTATTGCGAACATCAATCGCGCGCCACCTACCGCGCGAGGACGAAAGAGCTACTGCCGATCGATCGCAATTGGCTGCATCGACTGCGACAGGAGCCATGGCCGCGGAAGTCTGTTCCTAAATTCACGATGCCTTTCGATGATCTGTTTTCGGCACTTGTCCGGCAGTATTTGTTTGTGTCGTTATACCGGGCGTTTGCCGAATCGATGGCGAGCGAAAATGCCAGCCGCCTGGTGTCGATGCGCGGTGCCGAGCGAAATATTGAAGATCGCATTACGGAACTCGACTTGAAATTTCACCAACAACGCCAAATGACGATCACGGAAGAGTTGCTAGACATTGGCGCGGGCTTCGAGGCCCTGGCCAAGGAGAGTTAGTTGAACCGCGCCAAGCGGGCCATTTTAAGCCAGCCCGGAAAGCGCGGCTCATTGCCTGATTGGACCCCAAAACGCTAGGATGAACGAGGAACTTTCGCATCGTTGAAGCGTCGAGTGAAGAATTCAATGAAGAACAAACCAAAACTCGGCGTTTTCAAATTCGCCTCGTGCGACGGGTGCCAGCTTTCGCTGCTCGACGCGGAAGACCAATTGCTGGCTGTTGCTGGTGCGGTGGAGATTGCCTATTTCTTGGAGGCCACCAGTCGAATTCAGCCGGGGCCGTACGATGTGGCGCTGGTTGAGGGTTCGGTCACCACGGCGCATGACGCGCAGCGTATTCAACGGATTCGCAAGGAATCCAAGTTTCTGATTACGATTGGCGCGTGTGCCACCGCGGGGGGTATTCAATCGCTGCGCAACTGGGCAGATTGTGACGAGTTCGTGCGTTCGGTGTACGCCACGCCCGAGTTTATCTCGACACTCGATACCTCGACCGCGATTGGCGATCACGTGAAGGTTGACTTTGAATTGCGCGGCTGCCCGATCAACCAATATCAACTGATCGAAGTCATACAGTCTTTGCTGGCCGGACGCATGCCGCGAACACCGCGACATAGCGTCTGCCTGGACTGCAAGCGGCGCGGAACGGTGTGTGTCATGGTCGCACAAGGGGAACCGTGCTTGGGGCCCGTGACGCAGGCAGGTTGTGGGGCGATTTGCCCATCGTACAATCGCGGCTGTTACGGCTGCTTTGGACCGGCCGCGCAGCCGAATCTTGTCAGCCTGACCGGGCAATTCGCCGCATCTGGCGTTCCAGATACACAAACGGTCCGCAGTTTGCGGGGGTTTAATGGATATGCTCCCGAATTCCGCCAGGAAAGTGACCGTATCGAAAGTTCGTTGGAGTCACGGAAATGACCGATCGAACCATCAAAGTCGAAGCGCTGACCCGGGTCGAAGGTGAAGGCGGGCTGTACGTCAAAATGCGCGACGGCGCGGTGGACGACATTCGCTTGGAAATCTACGAGCCCCCGAGGCTGTTCGAAGCGCTGCTGCGAGGTCGCCCGTTAGAGGAAGTGCCCGACATCACCGCCCGGATTTGCGGCATTTGTCCGGTCGCCTATCAAATGAGCAGCGTACACGCGTTGGAAGCCGCTTTGGATGTGGCCATTACTCCCGAAATTCGCCGCCTGCGGCAATTGCTTTATTGCGGCGAGTGGATCGAAAGCCACGCGCTGCACATCTATTTGTTGAATGCTCCGGACTTTCTCGGCTTCGACAGCGGATTGGAGATGGCCGAGCATTTTCCCGACGAAGTGAATCGGGGACTGCGCATGAAGAAGCACGGCAACGAAATGCTGGAAGTCCTCGGCGGCCGTGCGATTCATCCAATCAATGTGGCCGTCGGCGGTTTCTACCGCGCGCCGAAACGTGAAGACATGCAGCGGCTGATTCCCGATTTTGAGTGGAGCATGCAGGCGGCCATCGAGACCACTCGTTGGGTGGCCGGTTTCGAGTTCCCTGATTTCACTTGCGACTACCAACTAGTGTCGCTCGTCAACGACGGCGAGTTTCCCATGAACGAAGGGCGGATCGAAACCAGCGGCGGCGAGTCGATCGCGGTGGTCGACTACGAAACGGAGTTCGAGGAACAACACGTCGAGCATTCCACGGCGCTACATTCGCTGCGTAAGAAGACGGGCGAAAGCTATTTAGTCGGCCCGCTGGCCCGCGTCGGTCTGAATCTCCAGCGCCTATCGCCAACCGCTCGCAAAATCGCGGATGAACTTGGCATCGAGTGGCCCTGCTTCAATCCGTTCAAAAGCATTATTGCGCGGGGGCTGGAATTGATTCACGCTTTTGAGACCGGACTGGAAATCCTGCGAGAGTATAAGCCGTTTCGGCCTTCGCGAATTGAATATTCCTATCAAGAGAGTGAAGGTTGCGCCGCCACCGAAGCACCCCGCGGGCTGCTCTATCATCGCTATGCGGTCAACGCGGACGGCACGGTGCGCGAGGCAAAGATAGTGCCGCCCACATCCCAAAATCAAGCCCAGATTGAGGCCGACCTGCGGCAATGGGTGCCTCAAGCCTTAAGCGATGACGAGTCGCTTACGGCACGTCGATGCGAAAATCTCGTCCGTTGCTACGACCCTTGTATCAGTTGTTCCACGCACTTTTTGAAAGTGAAAATTGACCAATCTGGCGAGGAAAGGGGGGACGAAAGATGACCAAACCCAAAGAGATACCCGCCGCCAAGGATTTCATGAGCCGTAATGTCCAGACGGTGCAGCCCTCGATGAAGCTGGCCGACGTCATCAAGTTTCTTTTGAAACATCATGTTTCCAACGTGCCGGTCGTCGAGGACGAAGGCGGCCCGCCACGACTGGTGGGCTTCATCTCGGAATCCGATTGCATGGAACATATCGCCAACGAATTGTTTTACGGCAACCCAGCGCCACAACTCACGGCGGAATTGGTGATGAAAAGGCATCCGGTATGTGTCGGCCCCGACACCAACGTTTTTGCATTGGCATCGATTTTTGTCAGCCACCGACTCCGTCATTTGCCCGTGGTCGAGGGCGACACGTTGCTGGGGATCGTAAGTCGTCGCGATATTCTCATGGCGCTTGATAAGTACTATCGTGAAGCGACCCAAGATCGCGACAAGGAACTGCATCCACCGGACATCAAGCAGATTATCGATCACCGGTTCATCGTCCGAAGTTGACGCCGGAAATCCCCGTTCGCCATGGACCGCGCCGATGCAAAAGCCAAACTTGATTGTCGGAATCGGCAGCCCGCATGGCGACGACCAAGCCGCTTGGCGGGCGGTCGAGCAGGTGGCAACACGAGTCGATCGCGATGATGTGGCAATTCGTCTTGCGAAGTCGCCCCTCGACCTGTTGGCGTGGGACAGCGGGGTGACGCGTCTAATTCTCTGCGATGCGTGTTTGGGTGCGGGAGATCCGGGACAACTACACCGCTGGCAATGGCCATCAGAGGCCCTCGAACAATTCAACTGGTCGGGAACTCACGACTTTCCTCTACCCGCGGTTTTGAAGCTGGCCGAACGTCTAGGACGACTGCCGGGCGACGTTGTGATTTGGGGCATCGAAATCGAGCGAGTACGCCGCATGGAGCCGATCTCCGAAGAAGTGGCTTCCGCACTGCCACGACTGGTCGACGAATTGCTACGGGAACTTAATCATCGCGTTTCGCCCCGCCAAGCTGCACCGCCGACGAAAGGCTCGTCATGCACGAACATTCGCTCGTAAGGTCATTGTTAAAACAGGTCGAGCAGATTCAGCGCGAGCATGAGGCGGAATGTGTCGTGGAAGTACGCGTGGAGATTGGTCCGCTTTCCGGTGTCGAGCCGCTGCTCGTCTCCCAGGCGTTCGAGCAGTTGTCCTCCGCGGGCACGGTGGCAGGCGCGCGGCTCGTCATCCAGAACTCGCCACTTCTCGCTCGTTGTACAACATGCGACACTGAGTTCGAAGTAATTGGCTTCGTATTTCGCTGCGCCGATTGCGGTGGCAATGTCCAGGTCGTTCAGGGCGATCGTTTTCAACTCGTTAGTGTTAGCCTGCAGTTCGATCAGGAACCGAAAGAGATGGCCTCATGAACAGTGCGACCAAGACGATTGTTGTTCGCCGCGACGTTCAGGCGGAGGAAAAAGCGGACGCCGAGGTCGAACGAAGGCGACTCGGGCGCCAAGGCACTCTGGTGGTCAATCTTCTTTCCTCGCCAGGAGCTGGTAAGACGACTCTGTTGGAAGCGACCGCGCGCCACCTAGCGGGTCGGCTTAAGATGGCCGTATTGGTCGGCGATTTGGAAACCGACCGCGACGCCCAACGGCTCAGTCCGCTCGTACCCACGGCTCAACTCACCACCGGTGGGGCTTGCCATCTCGAATTGCCGCTGGTACAGCGCGGCTTGAAGGCGCTCGGCGAGCGCCCGATCGACCTGCTGTTTATTGAAAACGTGGGCAACCTCGTTTGCCCCGCGTCGCACGATTTGGCCGAGCATCTGCGAGTCGTCTTGCTGAGTACGACCGAAGGCGACGACAAGCCGGGCAAGTATCCAAAAATGTTCCGCAAGAGCGACGCGCTGGTGATCACCAAGCTCGACCTTTTGCCGCACGTGCCGTTTTCGGTCACAGCGGCCTCTGAAGATGCTCGTCGCATTCAGCCCGATCTGGAATTGCTGGGGGTCGGTGCATTGGATGGCACGGGCATCGAATCATGGTGTGAATTCATACTGAGGCAGCGAACCGTTAAGCTGGCTCCCTACCAATGACTGCCACGACTTCCGCCCAACACAAGATTGTTATTGCCAAGCGCCTCAGCTTAAAAGGGCATGTACAAGGAATCGGCTTGCGACCTGCCGTAGCTCGCTTCGCTAGAGAACTTTCGTTAAGCGGGCTCGTTGGTAACACGCACGGCGGGGTGGAAATTCATGTGGAGGGACCGGCCCCAGGCATCGAGCGGTTTGAGCGCGACTTGCGATCGCACCTTCCCTCAGCGACAAGACTCACGTCGCTTCAATGCAATCAAGCCACCCCGCGAGGATTAGATGGATTTCAAATCAACGACTCGGCAACCGCAGCGGAAGAAGCCGAATCGCAGTTTGAGTTGGACGCTTGCGTGCCGCCCGATGTCGTCGTCTGCGAAAGATGCGTGGCTGAAGTTCGAGACTCCAATCATCGCCGCTACAGCTATGCTTTAACGAGCTGTACTGATTGCGGGCCTCGGTATTCCATTATCGACCGGATGCCTTATGAACGCGTGCAGACCAGCATGGAATCGTTTCAGCTCTGCAACGCATGCCGTGCCGAATTTGCGTCGGCGGCTGACCGGCGATTCCACGCTCAAACAAACGCCTGTTGTCGTTGCGGTCCCCAAATCTGGTTGTGCGACCGTGAGAATCGCGTTGTCGCTCGGCACGGCGATGCGATCAAGGCGGCCGCGTCCGCCCTTCGCGCTGGGAAGATCCTGGCGCTACGAGGACTGGGCGGGTATCAGTTGCTTGTCGATGCCACGTCGTCCGCAGCCGTACAGCACCTGCGACGACAAAAGCGTCGCCTTGGCAAGCCGTTGGCCGTAATGGTTGGTTCGGTGGCCGAAGCCCAAGCGGTGGCACAGCTTTCCGACAGCGAGTGTCGATTGCTTACGAGCCCCGCTGGACCTATCGTTGTTGCTTCGCTGCGGTCCGATTCACGTCTTGCATCATTGGTTTCCGAGGGTCTAAACACCGTTGGGGTGATGTTGCCAACCACGCCGATGCATTCGCTGCTACTCGACGAGATCAAGTGTCCTCTGGTTTGCACGAGCGGGAATCTGGAGGGCGAACCGCTGATCTACGACGAAGCATCCGCCGGTGAACAACTTCGTGGAGTGGCCCATGTTTGGCTGGAACACGATCGTCCCATCCGTCGACCGATCGATGACAGCGTCGTCCGTCAAATAGCCGGTCGCACGGTCGGAATCCGAATCGCCCGCGGGTTCGCCCCGTTGCCGCTGGACCTGCCTTGCCACCAACCCCTGATCGCCCTCGGAGGGCATCAAAAGTCGGCCATTGCATTAAGCAATGGTTCGCAAGCAGTGCTTGGCCCGCATTGGGGTGATTTGGAATCCGTTTCCGCGCGCGAGCGATATCTCGATCAACTCGACGACTTGTCTCGACTGTACGGAATTGAACGCCCTCCGTTGATTTGCGACCAGCATCCGCAATACTTTACCGCCGAATGGGCGGAGAGTCAGGCCCACGATTCCACGCAGGTTCAGCATCATCACGCGCACGTCGTCGCGGGAATGCTGGAACATGGTTGGCTCGACCGGCAAGTACTCGGCGTTGCCTTCGATGGTTCAGGCTACGGTCAAGACGGATCCATCTGGGGCGGCGAGTTCCTCTTGTCGACGGCTACAGGCTTCAAACGAATCGCGCACTTGCGGCCGTTTCGGCTGGCAGGTGGCGAACGTGCGGTGCGCGAGCCCTGGCGTGTGGCGGTCGCATTGGTCCGCGAAGCGCTTGGCGAAGAAGCCGCCGCCGGGCTTGCCCTGAAAACGGGGCGGCCTGCGTCACTGCTGCCGATTTTGGCGCGTCGACGGTTCTGCCCGCTGACCTCAAGCGTTGGCCGCCTGTTCGATGGTATCGCGGTACTTGTCTTGGGCGTCGAGCAATGTGCGTTCGAAGGCCAGGCCGCGATGATGTTGGAAGCAGCGTGCGACTTATCTTCAACCGGGCACTACTCCATTCCCATTCAAGGGGGATCAACCAGAACCCTTGATTGGCGCCCGCTGGTTCAAGAACTTCTTCGGGATCGAACCGCGGGAGTTTCGCCCGCCGCAATGGCGATGCGGTTTCACCGCGGGCTGGCGAGCGCAATATTTGAAATGTGCCAGTCTTATACGCCGTTGCCCGTGGTACTCGGCGGGGGAGT
>JAJDEH010000330.1 GCA_029259935.1 Planctomycetota bacterium | reverse complement strand
CGAGCCCCCAGGATTCGCGCTGGGGGCTCGCTTCGCTCGACCCCAGCCACCAAGCCGAAAACCAAGCTGCGATGGAATACTAGCCGAACAACGACGTAACCGGTTCGGCTTTCACCAGTTCGCGAGGCTGGTTCAAATGGTTGTAGACGATCGTTTGCGGATTAATGCCGACCGCGTGATACATCGTGGCCAGCAGTTCGATCGGATGAACCGGCTTGTCCACGGGAGCCGAGGCGGTTTTGTCGCTCTCACCATAAACCACGCCTCGTTTGATTCCGGCACCGGCCACACAGGCGGTATAGCAATAGGGCCAATGGTCGCGGCCATCGTCTTCGTTGTCGTTCCCGGATGTGCTGACGCCCCGTTGCGGGCTGCGGCCGAATTCGCCCACGCAGACGACCAGTGTATCTTCCAACATGCCGCGTTGGTCGAGATCGTCGATCAGTCCCGATAGTCCCGCGTCCAGCATGGGCGACGACTGGGTTTTCATTCGTTTCGTCAAACCTTTGTGAACGTCCCACGAATGATTGTCCGAGTTGGCGACTTTGGGCCACACCACTTCGACCACGCGCGTACCGGCTTCGATCAAGCGACGGGCCAACAAGCAACACTGGCCAAAAGTATTGCGACCATACTTTTCGCGGGTCGCGGCCGATTCGGCGTTCAGGTTGAACGCTTCGCGAGCACGGCCGGAACTGATCAGCGACAGGGCGGAATCGTAGTACTCGTTCAGGTCGTACTTCGCCACGGCCTTGTCAATTTCGGGCATGCCTTGATTGATCAA
The DNA here is from genome assembly GCA_029259935.1 of Planctomycetota bacterium. The sequence continues at coordinate 19,834 of JAJDEH010000330.1, read as the reverse complement.
GCTGCGCAGTCGGGCGCGGCGATCAAGCCGGCGCGGGGAAACTTCGGGGCGCAGCTTCAAGTCGTTGACGTTGATGTTGTCCATCTTCGCCATGTTCATGTCGTCGCCCGAAGGATAGAGGTAGTAGGGATCGAACGCCCGGCCCAGAAAACCGGCCGTCCCGCCCTTGCCGACCACGTTGCTCTCTTGCAGTGGCCGGGGCATCATCACAAACGGCAGCATCGCCACTTCGGGCGGTTTGATGCGCACAACCTGCGATCCAAAGGTGGGAAAATCCTTCGGACTTGGTGGTTCGAGTTGACCAGAGGGGCTCACCTTGTCGGCGGTGTAGCCGGTGTGCATTTGGTAGATGGCCGCCGTGTGGTTAAACAAACCGACCGGCGTATAGCTCATCGATCGAATCAGAGTCACCTTGTCGGTGACCTGCGCCAACTTGGGCATGTTCTCGGTTAAGTCCATGCCGGGTACTTTGGATTGGATGCGGCCAAAGACGCTGCGTACGTTGTCGGGAACATTGTCCTTGGGGTCCCACAAATCCAAATGACTGGGACCGCCTTGCAGATAGAGCATGATGATGCTCTTTGCCTTGTTCCAACCGGGCCCGCCGGATTTCTGGGGATTGGCATGAGCGGCCTTGGCTTGCAGCAGCCCGCCCAAGGTCATGCCCAACATGGTCGAACCGCCCACCCGCAGAATGTCGCGACGAGTCACTCCCAAATGGCGATCGCACAGATCCTTGCCAGCCCGACCGGGAACCACCAACATGGGCAAAACTCCTAAAATGATTTAGGTAAGGCGACCTGACGCCAAATGGTGAAGTGTGAGCATGCCGGTCTGCTCTCAGTCATCGCAAACCATGGCGGCGCAGGGAGTTAACTCATGGATAGTATAGCGGCGGCGAAAGTTCGATGTCAAGTTTCAGCGGGCCGAGCCGAGGACGGCTGAATTGCATTAAGCTGTTTTGTGCAAACAACTTATGCCTCTCAAAACGCCCGTATCTGGGCGGGCAGTGATTGGCTGGGCCACGTCACAACGGAAATAACCAATTCATCTAGGCGCGGCTTACGCGCTAAGCGGCCTTGCCAGGGGTTGGTCTCTTCCGGTAAAAGCCGCAATCTCTTTCGACACCGGTCGGTGTCTGTCTGCAATCCAATTCCGAGGCGGTTTGTAAGATGCCAAAACTAATTCTGTTGTTCCTGGGCCTATCGTTTGTTGCTTGCTTGAACCGTTCCGCAGTCGCTGCCGATACCATCACGGAATCCCCTGCGGCGAGCCGCCCTTACGCCATTGAAGTGGTCACCTTGAAAGACCAGCTTGAGAAAGGGCTGAAAGCGCGGCGACCGGTGGAGTTTGCCTTTGTGGCCACCGTGGTCGGGATGGTCAAGGAAGGCCAGCTATCGACCGAATTGGTACTCAGCACTTTTCACTGGGCACGCAAGCAACGAAAGTACCGCCGGTACATTTTCCCTTACTTCGAAGCGGCCCTACGGAAGCGTGCCCTGGATGAGGGAACGGTGATCCCCTAATGGGCTCGCTGTCATTGGCCACACTGGCGGAGTCCGCGGCACACGAAAGGTCAGCCGATTTTTCGAGCGACCGCGCGGCGGCGTGCATTTTCCTTCAGCAACATCTTGCGTAACCGGATGATTGCCGGAGTGATTTCGACGAATTCATCGTCTTCGATGTATTCCAGGGCGGCTTCCAGCGATAAATCTCGCGGCGGCTTTAATAAGATGTTGTCATCGGACCCAGACGCCCGGATGTTGGTCAGCTTTTTAGTGCGGATGGGATTGACGACCAAATCGTTTTCACGCACGTTCTCGCCAACGATCATCCCCTCGTAGACCTCATCGCCCGGGGCGACAAACAACTCCGCCCGCTCCTGCAGCTTCCACAGCGCGTAGCCGACGGCCACGCCGTTTTCCTGCGAGACCAACACGCCGTTCGAGCGGCGCGGCAGTTCGCCGTCGCGCGGGCAATAACTGTCGAATTGATGATGGATCACCGCTTGACCGCGGCTGGCATTAAGCAACCGCGTTCGCAGCCCAATCAGGCCGCGGGCCGGAATCGAAAACTCCAGATGCGACATGCCGGAATCCGCCGATTGCATCTGGGTGACTTGTCCGCGACGGGCGCAAACCAGCTCCATGATCGAGCCGACGTCTTCCGTCGGCACATCAATGACCAACAGTTCGAACGGCTCATGGGGCTTGCCGTTGATTGTCTTCTCGATGACTTGCGGTTTGCCGACGGATAGCTCGTATCCTTCCCGGCGCATTTGCTCGATCAGGATCGACAGATGGAGCACGCCTCGCCCGGAGACCTTGAAGGAATCCTTTTCGCCAGTCTCTTGGACGCGCAAAGCCAGATTCGATTGCAATTCGCGCTGTAATCGCTCGCGCAGGTTGCGACTTGTCACATACTTTCCGGAACGTCCAGCAAGTGGTGACGAGTTGATGGTGAAAATCATCGAGAGCGTGGGCTCGTCGATGCTAATTCGCTCGAGCGCTTGAGGATCTTCCGGACTGGTGATCGTGTCGCCAATCTCGGGATCGGGCAAACCGATCAGCGCGACGATGTCGCCGGCCGTCGCCTTGTCGGTTTCCTTGCGGCCCAATTTGTCAAACACCTCGACGGAGACCGCTTCCGCGGGATCGTGATCGTCGTTGGCACGGATGATGGTTAGCTTGTCGCCTTTGGAAACGGTTCCGGCGATGATGCGCCCCGTCGCGATCTTGCCCACGTAGGCCGACCAATCGAGCGTGGTGACCATCATCTGAAACGGGCCATCGGGATTGGTCGTGGGGCCTGGAATATGCTTGATGATCATCTCGACCAAGGGGCGAATATCGCCCGAGCGAGCATGCGGGTCTTCGGTCGCATAGCCGTCCTTGGCACTTGCAAAAATAAATGGGAAGTCGAGCGTTTCGTCGTCGGCTCCCAGTTCCGCCAGCAAGTCGAATAATTCGGAAACGACCACCTCGGGCCGTGAATCGGAGCGATCGATCTTGTTGATCACGACCAAGAGCTTCAAGCCATAGTCGAGCGCCTTCTGGAGTACAAATCGAGTTTGTGGTCGCGGGCCTTCGAATGCATCGACCAGCAACAGCGCTCCGTCGGCCATCCGCAGAACCCGTTCCACTTCGCCTCCGAAATCGGCGTGTCCCGGCGTATCGATAATGTTGATCTTCACGCCCTGATAAGTGAGCGCGATATTCTTCGCCAAAATGGTGATACCGCGCTGCCGCTCCAATTCGTTGGAGTCCAAAATGCAGGGAGTATCCAGCTCCGAGTCGCGAAAATGACCGCTGTGGCGCAGCAAACAATCGACCAAGGTTGTTTTGCCATGGTCGACATGTGCAATTATCGCAATGTTACGTATATCGTCTCGTCGCATCATATTGGTAGGAAAGAGGATGGGTTCGCCGGGCGGGAGGCGAAAGTTTAGCAGGTGGGGTTCAGAACCGAAAGAGCGCCGCCCCTTACGGCTAATTATACACTGCCCTTTCAAAAGGCCATCCATTTTGCCTTTCACGCGGTGATTGCCCGCACTTTAGGCGGCATTCCGCCAAGCGAACATCAAGGAGTCATCGGCAAGTTCAAGTTGCTGAGTGGGGAACCGTCTCTGGCGGTCCCCAGGACACTTGCCGAAATTGACATCCGCGAGGTCGCCTATGGCCTTCTCCCGCTAGTCCTCTGCCCCGATGTCTTGGCAGTAGGATTTTTGCAGTAGGTCGTTTTCATCAGTTTCGTGCTCGATAAAGTGTTCGACGAAACGCTCGAAACCGTTTGCGATGTCCTGCCAACGAGACATTGTCAACGGAGCGTCGTCGACTTTGCTCAGCAGGCTGCTCAACATTTCCCTCAGCAGCGGATGCTGGCTCAGCAGTCCATCAACCTCACTCTTGTAGCGCGGAGCGATTTGAAGGACTTCGGCGAAATAACCACCCTCTTCCTCGTGAACAAAATGGGCGGCCAAATGGCGGTCCAATTCCGCCAATCCGTTCCGCAACTCTCCGCCGTCCGCGGAAGGATCCGCCAACAGGCCATGGATGCAATCCATCGCCCGGCGCAATTGCTCGTGTTCGTGGCGCACTTGGTCGAACTGGTCAGGATAGGCGTGGTTGGTCAACATGTGGAACTCCTTGGTGTTTTCAGGCGACGCAGCGCGGTTGGCTAGCCCGCTGAATATCGAGGCTCGGGCCTTGATTGACGACATAAAGACCTTTACATCCATTATATGTTCCAGGCCAAGCGGAATGTCAAGCCGGAAATGCCGCCCAAAAAAATTGGCGCCGCCCCAAGCTAAGCAACCAGAGCTAGCAAATTGGCGGATATTCTCGCAACGCGAGCGAAATTGCGAATGGTGTGCCTGGCGGAATGGGCACAACCGAATAAAGCTCTGCTTCGCGCCCGTAATTTCCAACAGGCCATTAGCAAATAGAGAATCCGCCATCGACCGGCAGAATCACGCCCGTGATAAACCCCGCTCCGCTTCCGCACAGGAACAATGCCGCGCCGGCGATGTCTTCAGGCTGGCCCCAACGGCCGAGTGGCGTTCGTTCAACGATGCGGCGGCTGCGTTCCGCATCTTCGACTAGCGGGTCCGTCAGCGCGGTTTTGATCCAGCCGGGGGCGATCGCGTTGACTCGGATGTTGCTTTCGGCCCAGGCGATTGCCAGCGACTTTGTCAGTTGGCCGATGCCGCCCTTGCTGGCGCTGTACGCCGGCACGTGACCGCTGCCGAAGAACGTGAGCATCGAAGCGATATTGATCACGCACCCGCCGGACTGTTCCAATAGTGGCTTGCACGCCGCGCACATCCGCATCGTGCCGTTCAGATTCACATCGATCACTTGTTGGAACCCGGCCGGTTCGTGTTCCCGTCCGTCACGCAAGATCGTGCCGGCACAGTTGATGAGACAGTCGAGGCGGTCGAGTTCTGAAATGAGGCGGGCAATGGAGTCGTCGCTGGTAATATCCAAAAGGGATACCGCAACCGTTGGATCGAACGGCGCGCAGTCTTCGGCGTGCTGCTGAGTGAGAGCGGTAACCACGACTTCGGCCTGTTGCCGCGCGAACGCCATCGCGATCGCGCGACCGATGCCACTCACGCCGCCGGTCACGAGTACTCTTTTACCGGCAAATTCCGACATGGCAGTTGGCCGCGACTAAACGTGGTGATTCAAGGGCTGCTAGAGCGTCACCAAATGCTCGGGCAGATGGTGAATTTGATTGTAATCCGCTAGCCGCAAGCCGCCGTCGGCCATCACCACCTTGGAGACCGAAACGTTGTAAGGACCCTGCAACGGCTGTTGGTGGAATTGCGAAAGGAAAATCACCTTGAAGTCGGCGTGCATCACATAAGCGACGCGTTCTTCCGATTGCGAGAATTCCTTGAGCGTGGTTCCCACAAGCCGTTGGGCTCGTTCTTCGGCCAGTGTCATCGATTCGTAGGGCTTGCGGTTCCACCAGCCGTCACCATCAATACTCGGTTCGACTTCACAGAAGGGAAACTTCTCCTCAATCGTCGAGCGGTTCATGCCCGGCTCGCCCACCGCCGCTTCCGAAGATGGACCGCTCACGCAGCCGCCGACCTCGTGCAGGTCGGTCCGCACTTCCGGCCTTAGGTCGGTCGCTTTCCACAAATACTCGGTCGTTTGCAGCGTGCGGAGAAACGGGCTGGTGATCAGTTTCGTGAGGTTCAGCCGTGGAATCCACTTTGCCAGATTCTCAGCCTGTTGGTGACCGACATCCGTAATGCCCGGATCCTCGACCCGCTGTTCTTGGGGTTTTGCGTTATTCTGCGACTGCGCGTGACGGATCAGATAAAGTTCCATCGATTGGATTGCTTAATTGGTTGGTTGGTGGGGGTGTGTGGGCCGCGACCTGCCCGCGGCCCGGTAGTTTATTATAATGATGTGCAGTCACTATCTCCCAGAGGTGAGAACTAGCTGTGAAGCCGTTTCGCTTGATTCTGTTGGCCATCACCCTTTCAAATTTGCCGCTGGCCCACAGGGCGCGGGCGGACGACGCTGACCACCGGGCGGAGGCTCTGTTCGCCAACCGCGTCCTGCCGCTGTTCAAGGAGAAGTGCTTCGCCTGCCATGGCGACGACCCGGCCGACATTCGCGGTGAATTGATTATGCATTCACGCGCCGGATTGTTGAAAGGGGGCGAAAATGAGACTCCCTCGCTGGTTCCCGGAAAACCTGGCGAGAGCCCTCTTTACCTGGCGGCGACTCGCGACAGCGAACGCTGGTCGGCGATGCCCCCCAAAGAGAACGACAAGCTAAGTACACAGCAACTGGCCGACTTGCGAGATTGGATTGCCGGTGGCGCGCCTTGGCCCAGTAAACAGCGCGTCGCGGAAATTGTGCGCAAAACCAAAGCCGACTGGGACACCGCCGAGGGCATCAAGGTTTCAACCAGCGGCGGCCTGGCTCCCGAATGGACGAATCGAAAATATCTGCCGCGGAATCTGTGGGCGTACCAGCCGCTTTGGAAAGACGACTCGGGAAGGCTCGCCAAGGCGAAGGCTAATCCTGTCGATGTTTTGGTCGACGAACAACTTGCGGCTTTGAAACTGACCGCGGCGCGGCTTGCCGAACGCCGCACGCTGATACGTCGAGCCACGTTTGATCTGATTGGTTTGCCACCAAGCTCGCAAGAGATCGCGAACTTCGTCAACGATCCCGCCGCGGATGAAGTGGCGTTTAAGACTGTCGTCGAACGGCTGCTAAATTCGCCCCACTATGGCGAGCAATGGGCTCGGCACTGGCTGGATGTGGTTCGCTATGCCGATTCGTCTGGATACGCGAACGACTATGAACGCGGCAATGCCTGGCGCTATCGCGATTACGTGGTTCGCGCCTTCAACGACGACAAGCCCTACGACCAGTTCATTCGCGAACAGATCGCCGGTGATGAACTGATCGAGGAAGGGTTGAAGGAGGCGGGCGGAAAATGGAAGGACAAGCTTTCTCGCGATGAAGCGCTGGTGGCAGTCGGATTCTTGCGAATGGGACCATGGGAATTGACCGGCATGGAAGTGGCGAAGATCGCCCGGCAACGATTCTTGGACGATGCCACCGACACAGTGGCGCAAGTGTTCTTAGCCCACATGCTGCAATGCGCGAGGTGTCACGATCATAAGTTTGATCCCATTCCGACCCGCGATTATTACTCGATGCAGGCCGTCTTTGCCACGACCCAATTGGCCGAACGCAGGGCCGAATTCCTGCCCACGGAAAACAAATCGGGCTTTGAAGAGAAAAAATATCTGCAACAGCGTGGAACTCATTACCAAGCGATCCTCAAGCAACTCAGCGCCAAGCAAACGATCGCCGCCGCGCGTCAGTGGTATGTCGATCAAAAGCGGGATGCTTCGCAGTTTGAAAAGATCGTCGATGAGTTGAAATCGGCGTCCAATCGCAAGGGACCGGTGAGCGTCGCGGAAGTGCGTCGCCTGATGGCAAAGCGAAAGGTTTCGCCGGAGTTCATCCCGCCACGGCATGTCGGTTTCGAGCCGGTCGACTTCGGCATGGAACGGATTGCTCGCAAAGGACTGGAGCGGCTAAAGTGGCGTTACGACCGATACGAACCGTTCGCGTTGTCCGTCTACAATGGCCGCACGCCCCAGCGTCGCAGTGTCAATACTCCGTTTCGCATGCCTGAAAATCGCATGAAGGCCGGCGAACTTGAGGCGACGTGCATTCTGACGGGCGGCGATCCATTCTCGCCTGCCCAAAAAGTTCGACCGGGCGTATTGAGCGTCGTGGCGGCGATGCAGGGTCGCGAGCCGAACATCGTCGGATCCAGCGACTCGGCTGATGTCCCCATTCAAGGCCGCCGTCTGCAATTGGCCAACTGGATCGCGTCGAAAAAGAACCCGCTGACCGCCCGCGTGATGGTCAATCGTATTTGGCAGTGGCATTTCGGACAGCCGTTGGCCGGTAACCCTAACAACTTCGGCACGACCGGTAAAAAGCCGACCCACCCCAAGTTGCTGGACTATTTGGCGACACGGTTCATGGAGAGCGGTTGGTCCATCAAAGCGATACACCGGTTAATCATGAACTCGCAAGCTTATCGCCGTTCGTCGGTTCATCCGGAACCAAAGCAACTTGCCCGATTGGACGCCAACGGCACCAGTTACGCGGTGTTCCAAGCGCGCCGCTTGGACGCTGAAGAATTGCGGGACGCCATGCTGGTCGCAACCGGCGAGTTGAATCGCGACCTCGGCGGGATTCCCGTCCGCCCGGAAATGAATCTCGAAGCGGCCCTTCAGCCGCGCATGGTGATGGGGACCTTTGCCGAAGCTTGGCAGCCGTCGCCTTTGCCCCGGCAACGGCATCGCCGGTCGCTGTATGCCTTGCGGCTTCGCGGACAGCGTGACCCATTCTTCGAGGTCTTCAATTCGCCCAACCTCGATCTTTGCACCGAGGCGCGAGAATCGTCGACGGTGACTCCGCAGGTGTTCGTCATGTTCAACAGCGAAATCACTTTCGATCGCGCGCTGGCTCTGGCAAACCGTCTGCACAAAGAAAAGCTGCCGGACAACGAGACGATTGAACGAGCCTTTCAACTTACGTTTGGCCGAGCGGCGGAAAAACCGGAAGTCGATGCCTGCCTCGCTCATTGGAAGAAAATGACGGCCAGGCACAAAACGCTGAAGTTCGAGCCGGCGGACTACCCGAAAGAAGTCGTACGAAATGCCGTTGAAGAGAACACGGGTGAGAGCTTTTCGTTCGTCGAGCCGCTTGAGGTTTACGCGGATTTCATACCCGACGTGAAACCTTCCGACGTCGGTCCTGAAATTCGCGGGCTCGCCGAAGTCTGCCTCGTTCTGTTGAATTCCAACGAATTCGCCTACATTTATTGACGCATATATTGGGAGTTTGCCGTGCGAAGAGAATTAGCCGCGAAAGCGGCGGCAGCATTCACGAGAGTTGCTGTCGCCGCATTCGCGGCTCGTTTCAACATGACTTCCAGCCCCGCAGGCTTACACCTGCGGCTACATGCTCTTGCCGCATTCGCGGCCGTCCGTGCCAGCACGCGGTCCATCCTTAAGACATCCCAGCATGCCGCATAGGTTTGAAATATGATGAGCGAACACGAAAACTTCTTGGATCGACGTCATTTTCTGTATGGCTTGGGATCGACGCTTGGCACCGTTGCCTTGAACGCGCTCTTGCACGCTGAGGAGAAGACGCCGTCATCCGCCACGGGACCACTGGCACCCAAGCCGCCCCATCTGGCCGCCAAGGCCAAGAGTTGCATCTTTCTGATGATGGAGGGCGGGCCGTCGCACATCGATACGTTCGATCCCAAGCCCAAGCTGGCCGATTTGCATCTGCAAGAGTTCGTCCGCGCCGGCAAAATGAAGTCCGCCATGGAAAGCGGGAAACGGTACTACGTGCAAAGCCCGTTCAAGTTTCGCAAGGCCGGCAAGTGCGGTGCGGACATCGCCAAGAATTGGGAACACTTGGCCCATCGCGTCGACGATATGTGCTTTTATCGAGGTTGCCAGGTCGATTCGGTCAACCACCCCACCGCCATGTATCAGATGAACACGGGGAATCGGTTTGGCGGCGACCCGGCGGTCGGTTCGTGGGTTACCTACGGACTGGGGTCCAGCAATCAGAACTTGCCAGGCTTCATGGTGCTGCCCGAGGTTTCTTATCCGCAGGGCGGCGCGGCAAATTGGGGCAACGGTTTTTTGCCCGCCCACTATCAAGGCACCGGGCTGCGACCGAAGGGTTCCCCGATCCTCGATTTGCAGCCAATGAAAGAAGTCACGCGCGAGCATCAGCGCGAGAACCTCGATCTGCTGGCCAAACTCAACCAGGCGCACGGCCGACAGCATCCGCAACACAAAGAACTGGCCGCACGCATGGAGGCTTACGAACTGGCCTTTCGAATGCAGATGCAAGTGCCCGGCATCTTGGACATCAATCAAGAGCCGGCCAAGACGCACAAGATGTATGGAATCGGCCAGGAGCCGACCGACGCGTTTGGCCGCAGATGTTTGCTCGCGCGCCGATTGGTGGAAAAGGGTGTTCGCTTTGTCCAGCTTTACGCCGGCACTTGGGACTCGCACGATTACATTGAACGGGCCCACGGTAATCTGGTCCGCCGAGTTGACCGGCCGATTGCCGCGCTGCTGGCCGATCTCAAGCGGACCGGCTTATTGGACAGTACGCTGGTCGTCTGTTGTGGTGAATTTGGCCGTTCGCCCGACAACGGCGTCCGTGGCGGAACCGCGTATGGCCGCGACCACAATCCGCATGCGATGACAGTTTGGTTCGCCGGCGGAGGCGTACGTGCCGGCCAGACGGTTGGTGCCACCGACGAAACGGGGGCCACGGCGGTTGAGTGCGTGCATCACGTGCGCGATTTGCACATCACGATTCTGCGCTTGTTGGGACTGGACGACAATAAACTCACCTACTTCCACGGCGGCCGGTTCAAGCAACTCAGTCAATTCGGCGGCAAGGTGATTGACGAACTGATCGCTTGAGGGCGTCTCAATCCGGAAGCAGCCGTGCTGTCAGGCTTTTGGAATTTCCTGGCGTTCTCCCCCTTGCCAAGGGGGAGCTAGAGAGGGTCCCCGTTACCGGCAGTTTAACGATGGATCGAAATCGGAATTCGATCCAATGAGCGGATGTGACGTGGGGGGCTGACGGCAGCGCCAGTGCGGATGAAATGGCCTATCCACCTAATCCGGAAGACCGAAAAATCATACCGCCCTCCATCACTCTGCCAAGCTCTTCGCTCGGCTTCTTCAGCCAAGGCGACGGCCCGCCGCACGGCGGAACCAGCTTGGCCGCCTTCGCGTCCGCAGGCGGCCGGCGGTGTTCATCGCGATCTTACTGAAAGTGGCGGGCTGGAATCTTCTTCGGGCGGCCAGCGTGCGCAAGCTTATGAAACAATTGCAAGAGACGTGACGGTTTGGGAAGAATGCAGGTTTTCTCGTGCAACCGCCGCGATCACCAACGAGAAAGTCGGCATCGATTGAACGGTCGGAGAAATGATGCTCCGAACGTCTATCTCTATTTCTCTAGCCAGTTTGACAGCCGGTCGGTCGAACTGGGAGATCGCTCTAGCTCCTGGAAATCTTTTTTGGCGGCCGTCGACAGCTTGGCTACATACACCAAGGTACTCTTCAGTGCATCGGCAGAGGCCGTCGCATCTAGCTTTACGCAGTAGACGATCATGTACTGGTCGTTCTGATTCTGCGCGATCGTCCAGGCACCAATCTTGGTTTTGGAGGACTGGAGCAGCAGCCTCTGGGAGGTTTCCGCGTTCGGCGCCTCATCTAGCACTTCGGTCAGCGTCCAGATCTTTCGCACGTCAGCGCGCTCGTAATATTCGATTTCCTTGGAAACGAAAACCGAGACCATTTCATTATTTTCCTTTTCCTTGTCCGTGTTTTCATTTAGATCCAAGTCTTCATTTGGATCCAACCGTACCTCGAAGTGGCCCGTCGTATGCTTGGTAAATTCCAGATCAGTACTTTTAAGAACTTCCGCAATGGGGCGCGGGGCTGGCTTCCAGGGACCGTCCAAAAAGGCCTTAATCTCAGAGATGTTGACAAAGTAGCTGATTCCGCGAGCCTTGGGGGCAATCGCTTGGGCGACCGCCACCAATTGGCCATCCGTGTTGACCACTGGGCCGCCGCTGTCACCGGAATTAATCAACGAGTCGGTTTCTACAACCTCAAAGTTGTGTTCACCGGCCCCCGTTCGAAAGCGTTTTTTGTAGACTGCACGGACCTTTCCGCCAGAGTAGACCCACAGGGCGCCGCTAACGCCGGGGTTACCGATAGAATGTACAGCAGTGCCCGGGGTCACGCTTTTGGTCGCCATTTCGATGGCTTGAGCACCTTCGGTCAGCTTACTAAGTTCAATGAGTGCCAAGTCGCGTTTACGATCGACCGCAATCACCTGGCCACGGATTCCAAGTTCACGGGCATTCTTTTTGTAGTGTTCTCGGTCCACCTCGGCGCGATCACCATCCATGTCAGGAAAGAAAATCACGGTTGATCGCGCGTCTCCAATCACGTGAGCGTTAGTAATGACCAATTTCCGTTCGTCATCTACCAGCACGCCGGTGCCGCTAGTCATTCCGTCCGAGCCCTTGGCGAGAACCCAAGTTGTCGATTTGAGGGTGTCGTCGTAGATGTTGGGATCGGCGGTTGCTTGGCCTGGCGCTACCGCAAGGCTAGAGGCGATGATCGCAACTGCAGCTAGCTGCCACGTCTTTGATTCATGGAACATCATTTGTTGCACCACTGGTTTGTAGCGTTTGTTTGAAACCACGCAGCCAAGTTCGGGGAATACATTCGCCTGTAACCTACTAAGCGGAAGTTCTTCGATTCTGTTACAGAAAATTTGACACCAAGTTATTTGTCGCCAAGTTATTTGTCGCCAACGTGCTTCCAACAATTAAGTCCAGAGGACTCGGAAACGCTCGCAAATCAACGGGATCTCCGGTGTGAATTCGCGGCCAATTTTACTTAGCGTCCGACGAAAATATGTCTCATGGACGAACCGCCAATGAGCTAACGATCGATCACCTCCGCCTTCGTCGTACGCAAACTGCCCGTCAATTTGGTCGAATGTTCTCAGTGCGACTTCGATAGTTTGAATCACGGCGACAGGCTGCCGCTGGCCATCCAGGATCACGTTGTGCGCACTAACCATTGGAAGTCTTTCCTCATGCGTTTCGTAGGACCACAACGCCTCGCAGGTAGCGGTCTTTTTTCGCTGTATCACTTGCCCTGCCAATCTGTCCGCCAGCTCGGCGCTATCGCCAAACGCAAACGCGTCAAACAATGTTGGCGGCGTGTTTGTCCAAGTCTGGCCCTGGAGGAATCGCTCCCAATACTCGGGAATCGATTCATCAACGGAGTACGCCAAGCCTTGATCTTCATTCATGGTATGCAATAAGTGGATGTTGCCACTCCTCCTGTGTTTCACATTCGATCATCCCACGCCAATTGGGCACAGCTTGCCTTCAGTCGCGCAGTGATGTGCGAAGCAAGCAAATTAGTGCTGTTCTTGAATTACTGCGATGGGCTCAATCTCCACCAGAAGATCGCTGTTTGCCAACGACTCGACTCCAATCCAAGTCGTTGTTGGTGGGCTGTCACTCGGAAAAAAGTGCATCAGAGCTTCTGATACGCACTGGCTTTGCTCCATCACTTTGCTCGCGATATAGATTCGTAAGGAAACGATATCTTTCAGTGTTGCACCTGCAGCCGTTATCCCGACTTCGATGTTTTCGAACGCCTGCCAAGCTTGTGCTCGCAAGTCTTCGGCGCTGACGATGCGCTGGTTTTCATCCCAGCCAACTTGCCCAGACATATAAACGGTTTTTTGACCGCGCGTTACGGCAATTTGGGAAAACCCATACTGACGCGAATCGAATAGCGTTGCTGGATTGATCATTTCCGTCGCATCCGCGCATCGACGAAGAATCGCAACACCAAGCAATGGAAACCAAACCATGTCGACGAGTAGCGCCAGCGGAGACGAATGAGCAATCGAAGCGATGTTGATGATTCCCGCCACCATGCCCGCGGCGCAAACCCACCATCCGATTCGCTTGGCCGAGAGCCCTATCCAGCCAACCACCAACTGCCAGAATCCAAGCAACATAATGGCAGCCAATCCAAGGCCATCAGCAATCGACATCACCGTCACGAACAAGGATGCTGCAGCATCGGTTTCAATTGTGTATAGGTCGAGAACACGGTTAAAGCCGACAATACGAATCATATCGGCGGCCATCACCAGAGCGACGAAAGCGATCGCTAACGCCTTAGCAGCAGCCGCTAGGTTGGGCGCCACCTGTCGCAATCTTTCATGGATGCCCAGTGCGATAACGAGTAGAAGACCGGCGAACGGTATTCCCAACAGATATAGCGACAACAGCCCTGGCATTTTTGAGAGAATTGGCAACGCAAGTTCTGGTCGCCGAATTTCCTTGAGTCCCAAACCGAGCCAATGATCAACCACGGAAAAAATAACGATCATGCCCAGAAACAAGCCGCCAAGCGCAATCGCGGCGATTCCAGCCAGTTTCTGGAACGATGGTTGCATCTGCATCGCAAATTCTCCTTCCCGCAGACGCCACATCGTGATTGGTTCGAAAGCTTGTGCCGAAGGACACCCGTTTCCGAATGAAACGGTTTGTAGGTTGAAGCGAAAAAACAGCCGATCTGTTTCTTGTTTTTCTTGAGTTTTGACCCGTTAGGTCTTTTGCCAGCCGCTGAGTTGTTTGTCGCAACTGCCTTGCCCGTTGGAGAGGGAATAAAAGGGCCGGCGAGCAAAAATCCTCGATTCCCACCGCTCACAGTGGGGGGAAGTTATTGAATGTTGGGCCACTTCCAGTTATTTTGTAGGGTTTGGGCAAAACCAAAAGACACCCCTACATAATTCACCCCCAGACTCACCCATCGAATTCCTCAAGGAGCGGTTTCATGCCAAAACGAACTAGCAGACGTAACTTCATTAAGACCGGTGCCGCCGTCGGCGTTGGCTTTTGGGCGGCCGGTGGCGTGACCCCTAAACCGAGTTTGGCGGCCAGCGAAGAACTGCGACTCGCCTGCATCGGTATCGGCGGCAAGGGCGGCAGCGATTCAGACGACGCCGTCCGCCGTGGCCAAGTCGTGGCGATCTGTGATGTTGACGAAGGCCGCATCGGCGCATGGCAAGATAAGTACGACCTCGACAACCGCCCCAAGGAGTATTACGACTACCGCAAGTTGCTGGACGAAATGCACGGCAAGATCGACGCCGTCACCGTCAGCACGCCCGATCACAATCACGCCCCGGCTTCGGTCATGGCGATGCGGTTGGGCAAACATTGCTTTTGCCAAAAGCCAATGACGCATTCGATCCACGAAGCCCGAGTGATGGGCGAACTGGCTCGCGAAAAAGGCCTCGTGACCCAAATGGGCAATCAAGGCACCGCCGAATTTTCGCTCCGTGAATCGGCCGCGCTGATTAAGGCGGGCGCGATCGGCAAGATTGAATCTTGTCATATTTGGACCAATCGGCCGGTGTGGCCGCAAGGTCTCGATCGTCCGACCGATAAAGTGAAAGTACCCAAGGGCATCCACTGGAACGAGTGGGTCGGCCCCGCTCCGATGCGCGACTATCACGATGGCCTGCATCCGTTCAAGTGGCGCGGTTGGTGGGACTTTGGCACCGGCGCGTTGGGCGACATGGCTTGCCATACGCTGAACATGAGCTTCATGGCGTTGAACTTGCGCGACCCGCTTTCGGTGCAAGCCGAGACCGACGGCCATAACAAAGAGACGTATCCCAAGTGGTCGCAGATCCGTTTCGAGTTCCCGGCGAAGGGCGATCGCGGCGCGATTCCGATGACTTGGTACGACGGCGGCAAGCGTCCGGACGCCAAGTACATTCCGACCTCGGAAGATCTGAAAGCCTTCATTCCCAAACGGGATAAAGAAAAGTACGCCAACGAGGAAGCATGGTTGAAGTTCTACAACCGGCTGATGACTTCCGGCGCGGTGGTGGTCGGCGACAAGGGCTACTTGTACTCGGCCGGTGACTACGGCGGAGACCGCACTTACACTTGCCTCAAGCTGGGCAAGGAATGGGTGCAGCAGGCGAAAGTGGAAATGCCCGCGGTCGACGTGCCGCGGCCGAAGAACCACTTCACCGAGTGGACCGACGCCATCAAGAACGGCGGACAGGCCACGTCGAACTTCCCCGATTACGCCGGCCCACTGACCGAGACGATTCTGCTCGGCAACTTGGCCGTGTGGGCGGCTTCCTCGCCCGGCAAGGGTCCGCGGATCGACTGGGATGCCAAATCCCTGACCGTTAAGAATGGTACCGAGGACTTGAAGGAAATCGTCAAGCACACCTACCACAACGGCTACGAACTGTAAGCTCTGTTTGATCCATTTCACGCGTGGCGTGTCGAGTTTGGCGCGTCACGCGTTTTTTCATAAATAGACTGTCCCAGCGATGCCGGAATTGCCGGAAGTCGAGACCATGCGACGGGGAATCGCCGGCGCGGTCGGCTCGAACATCATCGGTGCGCGTCGGGTCGCCTGCCGCCGCAAGCCGATCCTGATCTCTCCGCGCATTGACGCTTTCCAAAGACGCGTCGTGGGACAACAGGTTACCGCCGTTGATCGAGCAGGAAAACGCGTGGTCGTGCGGCTGTCGGGCGATGATTCCATCGTTTTCGAACCTCGCATGACGGGCTTGGTGCTGGTCGCCGATCCGCCCACGCGAGAACATCTCCGCTTTGAATTGCGGCTCTCCGGCGGCGAACTTCAACAGATTTGTTTTTGGGACCGTCGAGGCTTGGGCTCGGTGCGGCTGCTGTCTCCCCGTCAGTTCGAACAACAATTGGGGCCCGCCTCGCTGGGTCCGGATGCCCTGTCGGTCACGCCGGACGGTCTTCGCGATCGTTTTCATGCCAGCCGGCGCGAAATCAAGACGGCCTTGTTGGATCAGCGGGCGCTCGCGGGAATCGGCAATTTGTATGCGTCCGAGATTTTACATCTGGCCGGCATCCATCCTCGCCAGCCATGCCAACGCCTAAGTAGGAAAAAGTGGAATCGCTTGCACGAAGCCATGACCGAGATCCTCAACAAGGCCATTCGCTACGAAGGCTCGACACTTTCCGACGGCACTTATCGAAATGCGCTCAATGAATCGGGCGGCTACCAAAACCATCACGCAGTGTACGACCGGGAGGGCGGCGAGTGTCCCCGATGCGCCGGCGCGATCAAGCGAATCGTCCAAGCCCAGCGATCGACGTTCTTTTGTCCAAGCTGCCAATCACGGTAACGCCACGTCGATTTGATCCTTGAGTCGTGGCGAAATTTGACGATCCGATGCTTGCGTCTGCTCCGGCGACCGTTGTCACTCGCCTTCGAATTGCTTGGCGGTGTATTTGAGCAGTCCCGCGGATATCTTGGGAATCAACACGGCCACTTCTTGCTTGGCGGAACCCACGAAGCGGCAGTCCTGGTCAAACAAGACGACCGTTTCATTTTCTGCTTCCTTGAAACGAAACGCAAATCGCCAGGGTGGCGACGGGTGGCCTGGCGCTCCATCGCCGTTGACCTCGTCCCAAACGAAACTGTAATCCTCGATCAGCGAGTGCCGGGCATGCAGCATTCCCTCGACTTCCGCCATGTCCATTCGTTCGGCCACGCGGTAAGTGGCCGCGCCGAAGGGGATCGCTTCGCGAGTGTCGTCCGCGGCGTCGGGTTCCAGTCGTAGCAGTTCGACGTGGGGCGCATGGCGAATCAAGATCGCATTGTCGCGGCCCCAAAACGCGAGCGCGCGCCGCTGCTGCTGAACCTGCCACCAAACCGCGAATCCGGCCATCAACGCCGCCACGGCGAAAATAACGCCTATCAAAAGCTTTCCACGGTTCATGTTCGCCATATTTTCCAGGTCGCGTGTGGAACGTATACTACTCTACCCGTGAGATAATTGTCAGGAGACAGGACAACCATGCCCGACAAATTTGATGCCTACCGTGAAGCGTTGATTATGGAAACGAGTACGATGTGGCCGGATGAGTACGACGAAATGGAACCCGCCGACAAGCAGCGCATCGCAGCATCGCTGCATGCCGACCCGGAAAGCTGCGGCAACCTGGAGTATGTCCGGATGCATACCGGCTTTTGCCGGCAAATCACCGTGACACCGGACGATCTCGATCGCGTCGCGAGCAGCAGTTCCTAGCGAGGCTGGGCCTCGAACCAATGTGACCTACCGCTCGGCGACGATACAACGCGAGCTACCATTCGGCTGTGATAACCGATGAGCCATTCCAAAGTTCAGGTCAACCTGAAAGAACGCGGATACGAAATCCTCATCGGCACGGGGGTGCTAGGTTCAGCCGGCAACTTCATCGCCGAACGAACGGGCTGTTCGCAGGCAGTCATCATTACGGACAAGAACGTCGAGAGTCCGTATGCCACCGCAGTCCGAGACCATCTCGTTCAACAGAACATCCACACCGATCTGTTGACGGTGGAAGCGGGCGAACCGAGCAAGTCGGTGGATGTGGCCAATCGGCTCTGGAATTCGCTGCTGGATTTAGGCGCGGATCGACAGACGGTGGTCATAGCCGTCGGCGGCGGCGTGGTGGGCGACTTGGCGGGATTTATCGCGGCGACGTTTACCCGTGGAATCGAGTTTTTTCAGATCCCGACAACACTGCTGGCCCAGGTCGATAGCAGCGTCGGCGGTAAAGTCGGGGTGAATCTTCCCAACGCCAAGAATATCGTGGGCGCCTTTTGGCAGCCCCGCGGCGTGCTGATCGACATCGCCGCGCTGCGGACCTTGCCCGTGCGTGAGTATCGCGCCGGCATGGCGGAAGTCGTAAAATACGGTGTGATTCTGGACGACGAATTCTTTGCCTACCTGGAATCAAACCTGTCGGCGCTCAACGACCGGCAACCGCAGGTTCTGGAATACGTGGTTGCTCGTTGTTGTCAGCTTAAAGCCGATGTCGTGGAGGCCGACGAACGCGAGCAGTCGGGCATGCGGGCCAAGCTAAACTACGGCCACACCTTCTGTCACGCCTTTGAAGCGGTGACCGGATATCGCGAGTTTCTGCATGGCGAGGCGGTTTCGATGGGCATGATTTGCGCGTCGCGATTGGCGGAGGAACTAGGCATGATTGATTCGACGGTGACTCAGCGGCAATTCGATTTGCTCACGGCGCTTGGTCTGCCGGTCGCTCCGCCCGAACTGGACCAAGAAAAGTTGCTTGAGGCGATGAAGCGAGATAAAAAGACGGAACGGGGGCAATTGCGATTCGTGTTGCCCAGCCGACTTGGAGAGGTCGATTTAGTGGCCGGCATCGATCGCGATCAGGTGTTGTCCGTCTTGGCTCCCTAGTGCATGACAAGAACATGAACTGTGGTGCGGGCGTCGCGCCTGCATATGGCAGCCGAGACGGCTGCACCACGACCAAAGGTAACAACAACTAAAGATAATAATTGGGGCTACATCGCGTGACCGAGCCGTCCGCCAATCCGTTTATCGTGGATGAAAGCCTGAAGGCCTCGCTTTGCTTGTCGTTGGTTTCCGGGGTCGGTCCGCGGATTCATCAAGAATTGCTGGAGTGCTTTGGATCGGCGGAAGCGGTGTTGAATGCGCCGGCCTCACGGCTACGCGGCGTACTCGGAGTCGGCGCGAAGTTGAGCGGAAAGATTGCCAACGCCCGGCAGGAGATTGATGTCGACGAAGAAATTCGACTCTGTCAAGAACATCAGATCTCGATTCTAACACCGCGGTCCGAATCCTACCCCAGTTTGTTAAAGCAAATCGTCGATCCACCGGGAGTGCTGTTTGTTCGCGGCGATGTTCTGCCTCAAGATTCTGTTGCCATCGCCATCGTCGGTTCGCGACACGCCACGCAGTACGGATTACAGCAAGCGGAACGGTTGGCCGGCGGATTATCTCGCGCGGGAGTGACGGTGGTAAGCGGAATGGCGCGTGGCATCGACGGTGCCGCGCATCGCGGCGCATTGGCGACCGGCGGACGAACCTTGGCGGTACTCGGCAGCGGACTCTTGAACTTGTATCCGCCGGAACATGCCGACTTGGCCGCCAAGATCGCCAGTTGCGGCGCGGTGATCAGCGAAGCGCCGCCCCGACGCGCGCCCATGAGCGGCGCGTTTCCCCAGCGCAATCGCGTGATTACGGGATTGAGCCTGGGAACCATTGTCGTGGAGGCATCCGAGCGGTCAGGCGCACTGATCTCGGCCCGACACGCCATGGAACAGAATCGCGAAGTGTTCGCCGTTCCGGGC
>JAJDEH010000329.1 GCA_029259935.1 Planctomycetota bacterium | reverse complement strand
GGGTGCGATCACCGAGGCCCAGCGGGCGGCCGTCGATTCGCTGTTGGACGAAGCGTTAAACGGCGAGGCTGAGGATAACGGTCCGAGCCTCTTGGACGCGGACGTCTTCGGAGCCGTGCGCAATGCGCTGCAGCGGATCGGCGATGTGGAACTGCGCGAGAGTTTGCACCGCATCGGCGAATCAATCGAAGACGCGCCGCAACAGCCAACCATCGTGGGTGACGAGCAGCGATTCGAAATTCACCGAGAACTCGCTCGCGGCGGCTTGGGGGAAGTCTTTGTCGCCCAAGACAAACAATTGAATCGCAATGTTGCTCTGAAGCAGATTTTGGAGCGACTGGAAGGGCACCCCAGCGCCAAAGATCGCTTTCTTATGGAAGCAGAGATCACGGGTCGCTTGGAACACCCAGGAGTGGTCCCGGTCTACGCGCTGGGGCAACGGCCGGACGGGCGTTTTTACTACGCCATGCGACTGATTCGCGGTGTTACGTTGGAGGACGAGATTCAAGCGTACTTCGACGCATCGGAAAAGCGAACTTCGGCGGAGCGGAATTTGGAGTTGCGTAAGTTGCTGCGAAGGTTCATCGACATTTGCAACACGATCGATTATGCGCACAGCCGCGGTGTGATCCACCGCGACTTGAAACCCGCCAACATCATGCTCGGGAAGTATGGCGAGACGTTGGTCGTCGACTGGGGATTGGCCAAACAAGTGGGCGTGGAAGAAGCCCATGATGGAAACGAATCGCTGCTTGTACCCGGGTCCGGCAGTGGCTCGGCGGCCACGCAGTTCGACAGCGCCATCGGGACGCCCCGTTATATGAGTCCCGAACAGGCAGCGGGACGGTTGGATCGCATTGGCCCCGCCAGCGACATTTATGGCCTGGGCGCGACGCTCTATCAGCTACTCACCGCGCGGCCGCCCGTAACCGACAAGTCGGTGGACCGCGTACTCGACAGGGTCGAACGCGGCGATTTTCCTCCGCCGAGATCAGTCCGGCTCAACGTGCCCAAGCCGCTGGATGCAATCTGTCGGAAGGCGATGCATTTGCATGTCAGTGATCGCTACGAATCGGCCGGCGAGCTTGCCCAGGATATTGAACGCTGGTTGGCCGATCAGCGCGTAAAGGCCTATCGCGAACCGATACTGGCTACCGCGGCCCGCTCGGTGCGGCGTCACCAAACGGCGGCTGTTTCGGGCATTGTCACGATCGTTTTGTTGTGTATCGCGGCGGTCGTCGGTTCCATCTTCTGGCAGCAATCGCAGCTCCGCCAGCAACAGCACGTCCATGAACTCAAGCAGCAGGAACTGCTGCGCAAGGAAGAGGACCGGCAACGCCTGGCCGAGCGTCGCGCTAGCGCCTTGGCGGATTTGCGATTTGGATTGGCGGAAGCCAAAGCGGGCCGATTTGAATCCGCGCTGAGTTTCTTCCAGCAAGGCGAACAAGCCTGCGCGGACGACGCGTCACTGGATGACACGCGCGCTGAAATGTCGCGCCGGCGCGAACAGATGTTGAATCTCGTCAAGTTTCATCAACTGAGTGATGATGCCATGGATGTCGTCATCACGGAAGAGGACGAGCGAGCGATGATCTTGATGGCCAGCGCGATGCGTAGTCTGGGCGTGTTTGAACATGCCGATTGGTGGGATCATTTGCCCGTGGAAGGCCTCGATCCTCGCGACGCAAACCGGATCGAAAAACGCGTTCATCTTGGACTTATCATCCTGGCCAGCCTGATTCTCAAAAACACGATGACGCCTCAGATAATCGTTAGTCGCAAAACAGGCCTGTCGCTACCGCGCAGCGATCAACAACGGAGCATGGAGGCGGCGTTTCGTAGAATCGTCAATTTGGCGCGCTCGTATCGTCCTTCTCAATGGCTGACGCGGGTCGAACAGAGCCACGACTACTGGATGGGCCATCTCGAATCCGTGGGTGCAGCGCCCTCGTGGCGGGCGGATAACTTTCCCGATGCTTTCATGCTTAGCTGCATGTGCCTGACGGTTTCGCAATCCGGCGAGTTGGGAATTGGTAGTGACCCGGCCAAGGAGTTCCTTGACATCCCAGACGAGGAGCTGAAACAAAAGCAGAAGCAGTTTCTTCGTCAAGCGACGGAACTCGAACCGGACGATTATTTCGCCACCACCATAACGGCGTGGGCAGATTGGCACGCCGGAGATTTCGACTCGGCAGTTACTCGCCTGAGTTATGCGATCGCCTTACAGCCAGACCGCCGCTTGGCCTACGTCATGCGAAGCTACACGTATTTCAAGCAAGCGATGGCCGCGGAGGGGGACAATCGGCGGCGTATTCTGAAGCTTGCACTGCAGGATGTCCAAGTCCCTGCGAATAGTCACGTACGCAACGAATCCGTCGATTGGATGCGAGGCATTGTGTTGCGTCATTTGGGAAACAACACACAAGCTGTGGCAGCCTATCTTTCGGCGCTAAGCTTGGAACCACCGCTGGACATGATTCGCGCGCAGCAGTGGGTTTTGCTAGTGAAGCAAACCGACCCAAATCGCATACGTCGATTGGGTTTCTTCTTGCCCGAAAGAATCGAGCACGTCCGAGATTTTGCCGAAAACGTATTGCACGCCCATGATGGCGACAATCCGCAATACGCCTTGCTCGAAGCCGCGACCGCTCTGGCTATCGTCAATGATCGAACCAAGAGTACCAGACCCGAAGAAGAAAAACTTAGGCGGCTGGCAAAGGTGCAATCGCTGGCGAGCCGAGTGCTGGAACTTGCCTCCCAGCAAACGGAAGCTTCTCCCGTCTTGGTAAGCCATGCGCACGCAATCCAAGGAGACGGACATCGCATTCGGGCGCGAATCTACCTTAATCGCGAACGGGCTGGCGCTGGTAAGCCGACGCTGGAAGCAAACGAACTGGATCTTGAGGAACAAGAAGAACAGGAACTCCGATCGGCACGTGACGCATTTTCTAAGTCGCTAAGCCTGAATTCAGAGAACACCATGGCCGCGAG
The DNA here is from genome assembly GCA_029259935.1 of Planctomycetota bacterium. The sequence continues at coordinate 38,817 of JAJDEH010000329.1, read as the reverse complement.
CGGAATGGCTGCTGTTCTTGAGCGAATCGCACTGCGCTCAGACGATCCGTCGCACTTGAAGCTGGCGTTGGACGCTTACGAGGCTTTCGCGGCAGTCGCCCGGATCGACTGGCAAAGCGTTCTTGCACAACAAGGACGCTTTCGGCTGCTGTTGCAGCAGCAGAATTGGGCCAAAGCCAATGCCACACTGGACAGGATGTTGGAATTGGACCCGGGTCAAAACTTTGGCCAGTTTCGCGAGCTGGCCCAATCCGTCGGCGCGGCGGCGATCGTCGAGCAGCTCGATGCTCTGCAAATCGGTGCTCAAGTCGAAGATGCGTGCGCTGATCAAGCGCCGGTCCTCACCTTGCCGATAAGAAACGGACATTTTGAGCTCGGGCTAAGCTCCTATTGGCAACCCTGGAGCATACAGGGGTCGTGTCTTGCGGAGGCGGAAACCGTTGCACGAACGAGACCAGACGGCAAGGGATTGTACTCGTTGCTGATTCAACACCACTCGGCGCGCTCCGACGAGGCGTCCGCCCAACTGGAACAAATCGTTCCAGCCCGAGCAGGAGTTCGCTACAGGATTTCCTTTTGGGCCAGGACAGAGAATCTAGCGGCGAGCGGTCTGCAGATTGTCGTTGACGATAATGGGCAAAACACGGTGGTCACTTTGCCGGCGGGCAGCCATGATTGGCACCAATTGGATGGCGAGTTTGTGACACCAGCAGCCCGCGACGAGACGCAACCGCGACGACCGATCCGCGTCAAGATTGTCTCCCGTGGCCCCGGCAAGACATGGCTAGACGACATTCGCATCGAAGTGCAACCGTGAGCGGCTTGCAGCGTCCCGCTCAAGCTGGGACCTGAAGACAAAGCAAAGCGGTAGCGAGTTGCCGCTAACGAAAAAAGCCGCCGAAGGCAATTGCCCTCGGTGGCTTCCGATCGCGGCTCGATCGCCATCGGAGTCTGTCAACGTCCTTGAGCTCGTTTCGCCCGCACTCGTTCCGCGTGACTGCCGGCCGAACGGCCACGGTCACGATCCAAGCGGCTGGGTCTTGGCCGAACCGCGGGGCGGACCGGTTGGCGACGGGGCGGCTGTGGTCGTGTTACCGGCCGGGTCGGCCGCGGTTTGCTCACTGGACGAGTCACCGGCCAGCTGGGCAGGGGACGAGTCACGGGGCGTGGTTTCGTCACAGGGAGAAAGGGGTTCGGTCGAGTTACCGGACGACTGGGAAACGGACGAGTTACTGGTCGAGTGGGCCGGGGCTTCGTCACGGGACGAGTGGGAAACGGCCGAGTCACTGGCCGAGTGGGTCGCGGCTTGGTCACGGGACGAGTCGGAAATGGGCGAGTCACGGGACGAGTCGGTCGCGGCTTCGTCACAGGGCGGCTGGTTGGCGGACGACTGCCGGCGGAAGGTTTCGAGTAGACCTTTCGTTCCGTGAGGATGTGGGTGAATCCCAATCCGCCACTGAGGTCAATTTTGGCTCCGACTCCGCCGCTGATTACAATCTGGCTCATCTGCGGTGGGGCTGTCGTTGGGTCGAAGGACATCACTCCGCCGCCACCAACTCCAGCGGCACCACTGGCATTCAGATCCAAGCTCGGTCCTTGAATTTCATGCGGATCGTTGATGTTGTAACCGACCGCCAGATCGAGCGAACCACCGCCCGAGGCTCCCACCGAGATCCCGACGGCGACGAATACACTGGCGTTGATTCGGTCTGAGGGAAACCTCCCTCGCTTGACGAAGTAGGCCAGCGAGTCGATATCCACGGCCAATCCCACGGCTCCGTCCACGCCGACGATCAGTTGGCCGCCGCCGCCCGCCATCAACAGCAAGGAGCCCATGGGATTCTGTGGATCTTGCGCTTTGAGGATCGCGTCACGCAGCACATGGTTCGTCAAGATCAACTTGCCGAGAAGCTGGACGGCCCTATCGACGTTCTTATTCTCAATGGCAGTGACCAGGGCTTTGACGGTGTAGTAGTCGGTCTTGATCAGGTCCTCCCAGGCCTTGCTCGTCTTGCTGAGCATGTCGCTGTGTTGCCGCAGGTTGCGCTGCACATAGCGTTCCGCGTCGCGACTTGCCGAATCGACGTCACGCCCGGCTTGCTTGAGCCACTTTTCAGCGTCCTTCAGCATCTTATCGAGTTCGCGCCCGATTGGATCCAGGTTGATCGGTGGAATCGTAGGCGGTTTGATGTTGATCGGAGGAATCACAATCGGCGGAATCGTAGGCGGTTTGATATTGATGGGAGGGATCGTTGGAGGCTTGATGTTGATCGGCGGAATCGTAGGAGGTTTGATGTTGATCGGCGGAATTTCGATGGGGAATTTAAACTGGGCATGTGCCATTCCGCTGGTCAGTTGCAACGCGATGAGGGCTACGACGATACAGGTGGTTGTGATGAGCTTTTTCATGGCTCGCTCCTTTAAGAAAGGGTTGAACTTTGAGTTGAGTTCGAGCTGTTGTCGATCTCTTCACCCTCTTGTTGGAGCACCCAATCCTGTCGTTACAGTGAGCAAGCAAGAAACTCAGAATTGTTGCTTTCGGGAGTCGGGGCGACATCCCGCGCAAGTCTCGGCGCGGCCGCGGTACGATGGAAGCGCTTGGACTGCAAGCCGAATCAGCGATCCGGGGCGCTATGCAGAACTCCGCCACCCCCGCGCCATGTGTCTCCCTTATTCCCCGGAACTTCCTTTGCATTTCCTTGGTGGATGGTGATGAACAGGACGATGCCGCGTGGGCCGTTGATTGGTTGGCCAAGCCCGCCGAAATATTCGCGATATTTTTCCGGTACCCGTGTAACAGGGCCGATTGGCGGGCTAACAAGCTTGTGAGTTGACGGCATTGGACCCTCACACAAGTTTTCAACAATCGTCCTAAACCAAGGAGCCAGCCATGAAGTCCTCGACCATTCTCACCACCGTCGCCGCTTTGTTAATCACCTCTTCCTCCGCCTGGGCACAAAGTGCCACGGGTTGTCAAAAGCCTTACTATCGGCCGGTTGCCGCGCAAAATTGCCCGCCGGAGTATCGCCCTCCCTTCTACCAGCAGCCGATTGAGCCCGATCCGGTAGCCGATCCCTTTGATCCGGTCTCTGATCCCGTCGATCCCGCTCCCGCCGATCCCAATCCACAAGAGCCCTTCCAAGGAGACCCACAGCAGCCCGTCGGCGTCGTGAAATACGAGGTCAAAGTTCAGCACCCGACAACCTTCGAGTGGGTGACCGTCAAGGTCTTTGACGATGAATTGGAGGCAGCCGAATACGCGGACCTAATCGAACAACGTTACTGGGTGATCTACAGTACGGGTTCCGAAACCAAGCTGGCCGAAGCTCGCAGCCTAAGTGACGCTCGCTCGAAGTCGAGTGCTTTACGACGAGCGGGTTTGTCCATCCGAGGCATCAAACCGTTGGAAGCCGAAATCGCCGAGGAGTCGCTGCAAGACTTGTTTGACGATGCCGCGAGCCAAGTCGCCGCCGGAGAAGAGTCTAAAGTTCCCAACGAACTTCAGCCACTGTTGGGCTTCTGGGAAGCCGTAACACGAGACGCCGAAGGCAATGTCACGAGGATCTTGATGAATCTGAAGCCCGACGCAACCGCAGAACTTACGGTTCCAACCGCCAACGGTGGACAAGTGAAGATCGAGCGGGACTTCGCTGTCGACAATGGAGTTTTCAAGCTGACCGATGGAGACAAGGAACTGATCCTGGGCAACGTGGTCGAAGCCGGTGCCGAAAAAGTCGTTCTCGGCCGGGAAGACGGGAACATCACTTTCCTGCGGCCCTAGAGTGAAGGACGTTAGTGGTTGGTTTGCTCCGAACCGGCAGCGGGAATTTCTCGCTGCCGGTTTTTCTCATGAACCCAGAAGAAAGCGGAACTAGGTAATGCGGTCGTAAACAATTGCAACCACGGCCCGTTGCGGCGACAATAGACGCTGGACCTACAAACAAACACTAAAAACACGGAGCGAGCGATGTTCGAGTCCCCTTCCCGTAGAACATTCCTTCGTCAATGTGCGGCCGCCGCCGTGAGTACCGGTGGACTGCTGGCCGCCCCACAATGGGGCACGGCGATCGAACCCGTTTCACGGAACGGAAAGCCCAAGTTCAAATTCAGCGTGGCCGCCTACAGCTATCGAAATCTGCTGCGAGGAGACGACCCCGAATTGACGCTGGCCGATTTCATCGACGATTGCGCGAAGATGGACCTTGAGGGCACGGAACTCACTTCGTACTTCTTCCCGAAAGATCTCACTCCGCAGTACATTCGCGGCTTGAAACAACAGTGCTTCCAGTTGGGTCTGGACGTTTCGGGCACCGCCGTGGGGAACGACTTTGGCCATGCGGACGAAAAGGCGCGGCAAGAACAGATCGCCCATGTCAAGCAATGGGTCGATCACGCCGAGATTCTCGGCGCGCCGGTGATTCGCATCTTCGCGGGCCATCAGAAGAAAGGCGTTGACGCGGCCAAGTCGCATGCCTTGATGGTTGCCGGGATCGAAGAATGCTGTGACTACGCCGGCCAGCACGGGGTCCATTTGGCGCTGGAGAATCACGGCGGACCGACGTCCACGGCCAAAGGCTTGCTGGCTTTCGTCAACGACGTGCAAAGCCCCTGGTTCGGCGTCAACCTGGACACGGGTAATTTTCACTCGGAGCATATCTACGAGGAACTGGCCCAAGTGGCTAAGTACGCGCTGAATGTCCAAGTCAAAGTCACCGTTTCCGGCCCCGACCGTAAGAAGCAACCCAGTGACCTCAAGCGACTCGCGCAGATCCTAAAGGACGCGGACTACCGAGGCTACATCGTGTTGGAATACGAAGAGAACGGCAACCCACGCACGGAGTGCCCCAAATACATGGATGAACTACGCGAAGCCTTCGCGTAGTGGTTCTCCCGGTTCTCCCCCTTGCCAAGGGGGAGTTAGAGGGGGTCTCGACGAATCACTCTTGAGTCGCCAGATCACTAAGCCGCTGGATTCGTTCCGGTTCACTCTTGGTGAGCCACTCGTCCTTGGAGAGCTGTTCGTGCGCCAAAGCAAAATACTTCTTGGCGTCATCAGTATGCTTCAGCACGAGATGGCATTCGGCGAGTTCTTCAAAAACAAAGCCGTCCGTTTCCTGGGCGGCTTCCAAGTCTTCAAGCAACTTCTGTTGCGCGGCGAGTGCTTCTTCGATCCGCCCCAGCGATCGATAGGTTCGAGCCACTGTCCATCGGGCGATGCGTTGCGGAACAGGGCCGCCGTTTTCGGTAAACCATGCCAAAGCCTTTTCGAATAGGATCAACGCTTTTTGGTATTCGCCCTGGTCGTGGTAGGTCCAGCCAATGTTGTTGTACAGCGTACCGAGCCAGCGGCGGGCGGCGGGATCTTGTGCCGCTTCGGCAAACGCCATGGCCCGCTCGTTCCACTCCAGGGCCGCCTGGCCTTCTTCGACGATCGCCAACATGTGAGCCGCGTCGACCGCATAATTCTCTTCGCCCGCCGCCTTGGCTCGCTCCCAGGCCGATTCAAATAACGGTTTGGCTTGCTCGGGCTGCTGCGACGAATTGTGAACACGTCCGCGTTCCAACAAGTATCGAACTTCGACAACCGCCTCCGCCGAATCAAGGTGACTTTCGACCTGATTCAATGTTTCATGGGCTTCCGAAAATTTCCGCTGCAATCCCTGGGTGCGCGCGATCTGGGTTATCAGTTGCAGCCGTAACGAATCGTTGTCCGCTGCTTCCGCGGCGGGCAGGAGTTCACGAAACTTGGCTTCGGTTCCAGCGGGGTCGTTGAAATCCCACAGCTTATTGAAATCGCTTAGGCTAGAACTGTCTTGTTGCGTGGACATCTTCTCTACCTCATCAATACGCTTCGTAATTTCATCCAACGTCGCCTTGCGACCACTGACCATCGATTAATCGCCACAGGCCGTCGACTGGATTCTTGTCCTGAAGAATGGCCGGCAATCGATGCGGGCGCACATTATCATAGCACTGCAGCATGGCAAAGCGATGGATCGACGTCGGCAGGCCGACGGCCGTATACCCCGGATGCCCCGTGGCCGGATAGGGACCGCCGTGATTCATCGCCGCCGTGACCGCCACGCCAGTCGGCATTTTGTCGTTCAACAGGCGGCCCACACAGGTCCGCAGCGCGGGTGCCAATCGTTCGTAATCGGCGTCGTCGCTGCCCTCGGTGTCGCTGTAAATGCAACCGGTCAAATTGCCTTCAAACTGGCCGATGACTTGCCGTGCTTGATCGACGTCGTCGGCCACCACAAACAGCGTCGCATTGCCGAAGGCTTCGGTTTGCATCGTTTCCGGTGCCGCGAGAAACTCCGATCCGCTCACACTGAGCAACGTGTTGGCGTGGCTATAGCGGCCAGCGTCTCCCGCCGCGTTACCGACCAGGCACTCGGCACCGGCACCAACCAAGGTATTCAAATTCTCCGCCAGCGAGCGTTCGACCGCCGCGGATAGCAACGTGCCCACGGGAGCCGATCCAAATTTCTCTTTCACGGTACCAATGAATGCATCCGTCTGTTCGCCGGCGATGAGCAGCACGAGACCTGGATTGGTACAAAACTGCCCGGCACCCATTAAACAACTAGTCGTAAACTCGGCGGCCAACTCATCCGATCGCTGACGAAGGGCTCCCGGCAAGACGACGATCGGATTGACGCTCGACAACTCTAGATAAATCGGCTTACCCGCCGCGTCGGCGGCCGCCTTCAGCTTCAAGCCGGCCGTGCGGCTGCCGGTGTAGCCGGTTGCGCCAAGGCGCGGGTCGGACACCAGCCGCTCGCCATCCTCGTGGCTCGTTCGATACAACAACTGCACGGTTGCGACCGGCATGTCGGTTTCCGTCTCGGCCTTGGCCGCTTCTTCCGCGAAAATGCGAGTCGTGCCGGGATGCGACGAATTGGCTTTCGCGATGACCGGATTGCCGGCCGCGATCGCCGCCGCGAAGTCACCACCGGAGGCACTGCCAAAAGCAAACGGAAAGTTATTGGGCCCAAACACGCACACCGGACCCATCGGACCAAAGTAGGATCGAATGTTCATTTGCGTGTCGATGGTGGGTGCCGTCCACGAGCCGGTCCTGGCCGCTTCGGCCGCTTGGCGTAGTTGCCCGGTGGTTCGCGGCAGTTCGACATCGGCCAGCCGCGGCGATTTGGGTAACGCCGTCTCGTTGAAGGCCGTTTCGACCAATTCGTCCTTGCGTTGCTCAATACGGCCCGCGAAGGCTTCCAAGAAAGAGGCGATCTGCTGGCTCGACATTCCTCGCATGGCCAGCGACGCCGCGGCAGCCGCATCGAGCGCCGCGTCGCAATCTTTCCAGGAACTAACCGGGTACACATCCGGCAGCGGCTCGCGAGTAGAAGGGTTGTGAGCCTGAAAGGTATTGACGGTATCGGCCTCGCGCCACTGGCCGCCGATGCGTACGGGTTGTGTACTCATGTGTGCAGGTCCTTCGTTGGGACAAAAAGGTTCAGCGAACAGTTTAGCGGGTCGCGGGGGGCCTAGTTAAGGGCCGGAGGACGCGTTCCGTAAATATCACCGATTTGCGTTTCGTCCATCTCCATGTAATCTGTGTTACCTATATTCCGTGTAGCCCATGGAATGCTCCGTGTAACCCATGGAATACTCCGTGCAAGCCATGGAAGCCAGTAACTCCCACAGTCTTCAAACAATTCCGCAGCCACGTTGAGGCACCCATGCAACGAACCGAGCAACGACGAGATAAGCTTCGCCGGCTGGTCAAAAAGGCCGGCGCGGAAGCCCTTCTTGTAACCAACGAAGCGAACGTAACCTATCTGACGGGTTTCACGGGCGATTCCAGCTACTTGCTGCTGATGAAATCGGGCGAGTTGCTGCTGACTGACGGCCGCTACACCACGCAACTGGAAGATGAATGTCCTGGGCTGGATCTGGCGGTTCGCGGGCCGGGTTCCTCGGTCGCCGACTTGACGGCGAAAGAGGTCAAGAAGGCCAAATTGACCAGCATCGCCATCGAATCCGATACCGTGACCATGTCGCTGTTTGGGTCCTTCACTGAAGGCATGCCGCAAGTTGAATGGGTGAAGACCTCGCAATTGGTGGAATCTCTTCGTGAGATTAAGGACAAGGAGGAGATTCTGGCGATTCGCGAAGCGATTAGGCTGGCCGAGCGTGCTTTTGGCGTCGTCAAGGCTTCGGTGCGGCCCGAGCGGACCGAGCGCGAGATCGCCCACGAACTGGAGCAACAGATTCGGCTGTTTGGCGGCGACTGCTGTGCCTTTGACCCGATCGTCGCCGTGGGGGCTTGGGCGGCGTTGCCGCATGCCACGCCCGGCGACCGACGAATTCGCGACGACGACTTCGTTTTGATCGATTGGGGAGCCAAGGGAGACCTCTATCTGAGCGACTTGACGCGAATTTTGGTGACCGGTAAAATTTCGCCCAAACTCGAACGTATTTATGGAGTTGTGAAAAAAGCTCAGCAAAAAGCCATCGACACAATTCGCCCCGGTGTCGCGATGAAAGAAGTGGATGCGGCGGCCCGTGGAGTCATTACCAAAGCAGGTCACGGCAAACATTTCAACCATGGCTTGGGTCACGGAATCGGCTTGGAAATTCATGAGCAACCTCGGTTGGCCGCCAATATCGAGCGACCCTTGAAAGCCGGCATGGTCGTGACGGTCGAGCCGGGAATCTATTTGCCACATTGGGGTGGCGTGCGACTGGAAGATGATGTGCTGGTAACCCGCGACGGGCATGAAGTGCTGAGCAACGTCCCCAAAGAACTAGCGGATTGCGTAGTTGGCTGATGGCTCAAAAGAAATCGGCGAATTCGGCGAAAAAAACGACACGGAAAAAAACTGCCCCTCAGACACCTAAGACTCGGAGAGTTGGTTTGGCCGATAGAAAATCCAGTCAGGAAGACGTGTTCGACGTGGAACGAGTTCGTAATCTCGTCGAGTTGATGAAGGACCATGACCTGGCGGAGATCGTTCTTTGCGAGGGCGAGAAGAAAATTAAGCTGCGTCGAGGCGGAGAACCCGTTGTCACCTCTTACGCTGCGCCCCCGATGGCCGTCCCTGTCGCGGCGCCCGCCGTCGCAACGCAGGCCGCCGCCGAATCGGCACCCGTCGATGGGGCCAACATCATCCTCATCAAGAGTCCGATGGTCGGCACGTTTTACACGAAGCCCAAACCGGACGCGGAAAATTTTGTCAAAGTTGGTGACCACATTTCGTCCGAAACGACGGTCTGCATTATCGAAGCCATGAAGGTGTTCAATGAGATTCCGGCCGATTGCAGTGGCAAAATCGTCGCCGTGTTGGTCGAAAACGAACAGCCGGTCGACGTCGACAAACCTCTGTTTAAAGTAGACACCAGCGGATAAGCGATAGGTGAAGGTTGCCGCGGAAGTTCGACTTCTGATTTTCGCCGTTCTTCTTAGATCTCGATTTTCATCCTTCATCTTTTTTCCTATGTATCATCGCATTCTGATTGCCAACCGGGGCGAAATCGCATTGCGCATTATTCGCGCCTGCAAGGAAATGGGTATTGAGACGGTGGCCGTCTTTAGCCAGGCCGACCGAGGCAGTGCCTATTTGGATCTGGCCGACGAGGCCTACTGTATCGGCGGTCCCAAGTCGGCCGACAGCTACCTGAAGATCGACCGCATCATCAGCGCCGCCGAGGTGGGCAACGTCGAAGCGATCCACCCCGGATACGGTTTTTTGGCGGAAAACGCGCACTTTAACGACGTCTGCCGCGAGTGCAAAATCGATTTCATCGGCCCCACGCCGCAAGCCATGGAAATGTTGGGCGACAAGAATACGGCCCGCGACATCGCGCGGTCGGCCGAAGTACCGGTCGTCCCCGGCAGCGACGGCTTGATCGAAAGCGAAGACGAAGCCGCCCGAGTGGCCCGCGAAATCGGATTCCCCGTGCTGATCAAGGCGACCGCGGGCGGCGGCGGCAAGGGCATGCGTGTCGCCGGCAACGAACTGGTGCTGAAAACAGCGCTCCAGGGTGCCCGAACGGAAGCCGAAGCCGCCTTTGGCAACTCCGGCGTCTATCTGGAAAAATTCGTCGAACGGCCACGGCATGTCGAAGTGCAAGTCATCGCCGATCATCATGGCAACGTCGTGCACCTTTACGAACGCGAATGTTCGACTCAGCGCCGGCATCAAAAACTGATCGAGGAGAGCCCCGCGCCGCGGCTGTCCGATGAGTCGCGTCAAGCGATGTGCGATGCGGCCGTTCGATTGATCAAGAAGGCCAACTATACCAACGCGGGCACTGTCGAATTCATTGTCGACCAAGAGGATAATTTCTTTTTCATCGAAGTGAATGCCCGCATTCAGGTGGAACACCCGGTTTCCGAAATGGTCACTGGCATCGATTTGATCAAAAATCAGATCATGGTCGCCGCCGGCAATCACTTGCCGTTCGAACAAAGCGAAATCACGTCGCGAGGCGCGGCGATGGAATGCCGCATCAATGCCGAAAACCCGGACCGCAAGTTTCAACCCAGCCCGGGAACGATCAAGTCGATGCACGTCCCAGGTGGATTGGGCGTACGATTCGACTCGCACGCACACGCCGGCTATCAGGTTCCGCCCCATTACGATTCGATGATCGGCAAACTTATCGTGCACCAGCCCACGCGAGCCGAAGCGATCGTGTGCATGCTGCGAGCTTTGAGCGAACTGCGAATCGAAGGCATCCATACGACCGTCCCCTTCCACCAGAAAGTGCTTGAGCACTCCGACTTCGTCGACGGCTGGGTCGACACCGGCTTCGTGGAACGCACTTGGCAGACATAAGAGCATCACGCACCAGCAGGCTTGGCCCTGTTGAGCGTGGTAGGCCGTTTGCGTAAGGGTGTTGCGAGGCGAGTCGTTCCCTTCTCGGCGAGTTCAGTGTCGCGGACTTGGCCGGCCGCGCAAGTACGGCAGGAACAAGATCAATCTGGCCAAACGTGGCGCGGGAGCCTCAACCTATGCGGCTGAAATTTGGCATGCGATGGCTATTGATGGTGTTGGTGGTTATCGGACTCTTACTGTGGCCGGTCGCCTCGAAATTCAATTCCGTTCGCCGACAACGAGCGGCGGTGGCCGAAATTCAGCGGTTGGGCGGCAGTGTCCAATTCGACTATCAATACAACCGGTCCTTCGACAATTACCAAACAGGCCAAACGCCCGATCACTCGAGCCAGCTAGGCTGGTTGGTCGGCTACGACTTCTTCGATAAGGCGGAAGTCGTATTTCTTCAGTATTTTCCTTACGAAGAATCGACGACCGCGAGAGTGGGGGATGAAATCTTCGCCACATTGGCGGATATGCCCCACTTGAAGCGACTTTATATCGATGACTCCTTGGTCACCAATGAAGGCATGCTTGGCTTGCAAAGGTGTGTCGCGATCACGCATTTGAGCGTGTCCAGCACCGACATTTCGGACGAAGGAGTGAGGAATATTGCCAAGAAACGCAGTCTCCGCGACCTTAACATTTCCGGAACGAGCATCACGGACGAGGGGCTGCAGCATCTAGAAGACATGCCGAACTTGGAGCGACTGTACTTGGGCGGCACCACCATTACCGACAAGGGCTTGATCCACTTGGGGAAAATTCCGGGTCTGCGCGTGCTGTGGATCTCGAACAAAATACTCTCTGCCGAAGCGCTGGAGCGCTTTCGGGCAGAAAACAAAGAATGTCAAGTTGTGGCCCTTCCAATCACTACCGACCCGTAAAATTTCCTTGCTGAATGATTCCCAACGGGCCATCGATCGACGCGCTGTCGCGCAACTAGGCAAGGCATTGCACGCTGGCCGCGCAAAAGCCCCTTTCCGATTCGAACTTCTCGCGCTTGGGATCTTTACGCATCTCCCTAATCGGCAATAGGTTCCGCGATCACGGGTGCCGCCGGCGCTCGGGCGATGCGCGGCGTTGGCACGGCGGTTGCAAAGTGAGTTAGACGCCGTTCGCGAGGATTGCGGACAGCAGTTGCTAAAGAGTAAAAGGAGATTGACGGCAGCGCGGCGCGTTGCCGGCATTCGCAGGTCCTACCGGTTCTTATCTCGAACCCTTCAGTCTCCTGGCAGGCGGCCTTTGGCATGTTGATGGCGATGATTCCGCGCGCATGCGGCGCGAAGAAGAATCGTCGGCGCTAGAAATGCGCAACCACTAAAGAAAAACCTGCCGAGGAAATGACTGATGGAGATTCAATACAAGGCCACCGCGCTGTGGAGCAACTTTTTCAAACTAGGCATGCCACAAATTCGGGCCTTTCACATGACGTGGTTCGCCTTCTTTCTGTGTTTTTTCGCTTGGTTTGGCATTGCCCCGCTGATGGTCGTGGTTCGCGACGAGTTGGGACTGACGAAATCGCAAATCGGCTGGAGCATTATCGCTTCAGTAGCGATGACGGTTTTCGCGCGGCTGTTTATCGGTTGGCTTTGCGATCGCATCGGGCCGCGACTTGCTTACACCTGGCTGCTGATTCTTGGATCGCTGCCCGTGATGCTGATTGGCCTAGCGCAAGATCCCTGGACTTTCATTTTCTTTCGATTGCTGATCGGCATGATTGGGGCCTCGTTCGTAATCACGCAATACCACACGTCGGTGATGTTCGCGCCGAACGTCGTGGGCACGGCGAACGCCACTAGCGCCGGTTGGGGAAATCTCGGCGGCGGCGTGACGCAGCTAGTCATGCCGTTCGTCTTCACTTCGCTCGTCGTGGGGCTTGGCTTCAGCGATGCGTGGGGCTGGCGGCTTTCGATGTTGGCGGCCGGCCTGGTCTGTTTTGTGACGGGCATCGCCTACTACGCCTTCACTCAGGATGCTCCCGACGGCAACTTCAAAGAGCTGCGCGCCGCCGGAAAAATGCCGGATAGGAAAGAATCAAGCGGCGCGTTCGCCGCCGCCACGAAAGACCATCGCGTGTGGGCGCTGTTCGTGATTTACGCCGCCTGTTTCGGAATCGAACTTACCATCAACAATGTGCTGGCGCTTTACTTTATGGATCATTACGAGTTCTTCCAGGAAATGAACGCCGCCACGGCCTTGAGAACCGCTGGACTGGCCGCCGGCCTATTCGGTCTGATGAATATCTTTGCCCGCACACTCGGCGGAGCGTTCGGCGACGCGTTTGGGTTGCGCTGGGGGCTCAAGGGCCGCGTGATGTTCCTGTTTATGGCGTTGTTCTGTGAGGGGCTGGCGTTGATGCTGTTCTCGCAAATGGGCATTCTGCTGCTGGCGATTCCGTCGCTGATTCTGTTCAGTCTGTTCGTGCAGATGTCCGAAGGCGCGACGTTTTCAGTCGTGCCGTTCGTGAACAAGAAGGCTCTCGGGGCCGTGGCGGGGATCGTCGGTGCCGGCGGAAATGTAGGAGCCGTCGCGGCCGGGTTCCTCTTCAAGAGCCCTTTGCCCTGGTCGACCTCGCTGTTGATCCTGGGCGGCCTGGTCACACTCTGCTCGTTCAGCGCCTTCGCGGTGACGTTTTCGCCGGAAGCCGAATCGGTGGCCCGCAAAGAGCATGCCTTGGCCATGGCTGAAAAACGCCGCGATGCAACTCCCGAACCGCAGCCCGCCTAAGCGATATCGCCATCATGACTCAAACCAGCCCGGACGCCCCGGCGGAAATATTTTTGCGGACGCTGCTGGACGAGCAACAATCGCTCGCCGCGGTCGATCGGTTTGCGCAAACGTACAAAAGCAATGGCAAGCCCGCCGGGGCGAAATACTATCGCGACCTGATTCCACTTTCACTACCACGTGCGGGCCAGCAGTACGCGTTCGAGGTCGACCTCGATTCGTGTTCGGGATGCAAGTCCTGCGTCACAGCCTGCCACTCGCTTAACGGACTGGACGAGAGCGAGGTTTGGCGCGGCGTGGGCCAATTGACGGGTGGCACCAGCGAGTTGCCGATCGTGCAGCACGTTACGACGGCCTGCCATCATTGTGTCGAACCGGCTTGTCTGGATGGTTGTCCCGTGCGGGCGTATGAAAAAGATCCCGTCACGGGAATCGTGCGGCATTTGGATGATCAGTGCATCGGATGCCACTACTGCATTCTCAAGTGCCCCTACGACGTGCCTGTCTACAACAAGTCGAAAGGCATCGTCCGCAAATGCGATATGTGCGATCAGCGGCTGGCGGTGGGCGAAGCGCCCGCCTGTGTGCAAGGCTGCCCCAATCAGGCCATTCGTATTCGCCTGGTAGACAAGGCCACCGTGCTTGACGAGTGCGAGACGGGTCCGTTTCTTCCCGCCGCGCCGGAGCCCAGTTATACCGTTCCGACCACGGTCTACAAATCGAGCCGGCCACTGCCGCGCAACGCGCTGCCAGCCGACTACTTCGCGGTCCAACGGGCGCACGGCCATTTGCCGCTGGTGTTCATGCTGGTGCTTACGCAAATGTCGGTGGGCGCGTTCCTGGTCGAGCAACTGCTGTACTCGTACTTCTCATGGTTTCAAGAAAGCCTCGCCGCATCGGTCCGTCCATGGCATTTGTGCGCCGCGTTTGTCTTGGGGCTGCTGGGCGTGGCGTCGTCGGTCTTTCATTTGGGCCGCCCGCAATATGCGTTTCGGTCCTTGCTCGGTCTGCGGTCGTCGTGGCTCAGTCGAGAAATCCTGGCCTTTGGCCTATTCGCGTCGGCATCCACGGCCTACGTCGGTTGTGCCTTCATCGACTACTTCGGAACACCGATCTCTGGAAGCTGGCAGGCCGTCCCGGGAATTGGCGCAACCGCGACCGGCGTGATGGCCGTTGGTTGTTCGATCATGATTTATGTCGACACTCGTCGGCCATGCTGGAGGCTGCCTTCGACCGGTGCCAAGTTCCTGTTGACCGCTCTGATACTCGGCATTCCAACCGCCTTGTTGATCTTGTTGGCGGGCACCGGCGCGACAGGCAAATTGTCCGTGGAATTCGTCATGAATCATTACGGGCGGACGTTGTGCCAAATATTGATGGCGTTGGTCGCCGTCAAACTGCTGTTGGAGCTGAGCGCGCTGGTCTACCTGCGGAGCCGGCAACATACACCCCTGAAACGTAGCGCGCTGTTGGTCACGGGGGAGCTAGGCATGGTCGCCTTGAGGCGTTTCTTCTTCGGCGTTGTGGGCGGCATTCTCCTGCCACTGATTTTGACCGCCGAAGGAGTTGTCTCGGTTGCCTACCATCCGCTGTTTGTCGGCCTGATGACGCTGCTGATGTTGCTGCTGCTGACAGTCGGCGAGTTGCACGAAAGGTATTTGTTCTTTGCCGCGTCCGTGGCGCCCAAAATGCCGGGAGCCTTGGCCGCATGAGTATCGAGAACGCCCTGCGATCAAGTCCACCGTGCGAAGCCACGGATACGATGTGGAGAACGACCGACGGACCGCTCACGCGCGAGCTGATGCTTCAGCCCGGCAAGTTCGGGTTGGGCCAAGTTCCCGCCGGGCGAAAGCCGGATTCCACGACACAGATGGTGTGCGGCTATTGTTCGACCGGTTGCAGTTTGAACGTGCATCTTAAAGACGATCAGGCGATCGGCCTGACGCCGTCGGTTGACTACCCGGTTAATCTCGGCATGGCTTGTCCCAAAGGATGGGAGGCTCTTTCCGTGCTCGACGCGCCCGATCGCGGCACCACGCCGCTGTTGCGGGCCGGGCGAGGTAAGTTGAAACCGGTGGACTGGCAAACCGCGGCGGATTCGTTTTGCACCCGATTTCAGGAGATTCAAGAACGTTACGGAAACGAGTCGGTGGCTTTTCTCAGTACCGGACAGATCGCGACGGAAGAAATGGCGCTATTGGGCGCGGTGGCGAAATTCGGCATGGGAATGGTTCACGGCGACGGCAATACGCGGCAGTGCATGGCGACGTCGGTGGTCGCCTACAAACAAGCGTTCGGCTTCGACGCTCCGCCTTATACCTATCAGGATTTTGAAGAATCCGATGTGATCGTATTGATTGGGTCGAACCTGTGCGTGGCGCACCCGATCATGTGGCAGCGCGTGTTGAACAATCGGCATCGGCCAGAGATCATTGTGGTCGATCCTCGGCGCACCGAAACCGCCATGGCCGCCACGCAGCATGTGGCACTGCGACCGAAGAGCGATCTTGCGCTTCTTTATGGTCTGGCTCACATTCTGATCCAAGAAGACTGCATCGATCGGCAGTACATCGCCGCGCACACCCAGGGCTTCGACGAATTTCGCGAGCATGTGGCTCAGTTTTCACCAAAATATGTGGCCGCCGACAGCGGAGTCAGCATTGATCAACTGCACCGAATCGCCAATACCATCCACGAGGGCCAACGCGTTTCGTTCTGGTGGACGATGGGCGTCAACCAAAGTTATGAAGGAGTGCGCACGGCTCAGGCGATCATTAATCTCGCCTTGATGACCGGCAACCTGGGACGGCCCGGCACGGGTGCTAATTCCATCACCGGCCAGTGCAACGCGATGGGGTCACGGTTGTTCAGCAATACGACCAACTTGCTGGGCGGTCGCGATTTCACCAATCCCGATCATCGCCGGACGGTCGCCGACATCTTGGGAATTGACCAGGCCCGAATCCCCGATCGTCCAAGCTGGTCTTATAACGAAATCGTCGAAGGCATCCTGCGCGACAGAATCAAAGGCCTGTGGATCATCGGCACCAACACGGCCCACTCTTGGATCAACCAAAACACTTGCCACGACATTCTTGATCGCTTGGAGTTTCTGGTTGTTCAAGACATGTACTCCACGACCGAGACGGCCCGCCGCGCGGACCTATTTCTACCTGCGGCCGGTTGGGGCGAAAAAGACGGCACGTTCATCAACTCTGAACGCCGTATCAGCCTGATTAAGAAAGTGGCCCGCGCACCCGGCCACGCGCTGGCCGACTTTTCGATCTTTCGATTGCTGGCACATCAGTGGGGCGTCGGCGACATGTTCGCCGGCTGGAGCGATCCGGAAACCGTTTTCCAGAAATTGAAACAACTTTCGCAAGGCCAGCCGTGCGACATTAGCGGCATCGACGACTATCAAATGCTGGACGAGCGCGGCGGAATTCAATGGCCGTACCCTGAGACGGGTCATCAGGCAGAATCGGAATCCCCGGTCGAAAACCAGCGCCGGCTGTTTGAGGATGGCAAGTTCTTCCACACGGACGGACGGGCGCGTTTTCTGTTCGAGATGCCACGCGATATGCCCGAGCCGCCCAGCGATCGCTATCCCTACCTGTTGCTGACGGGACGGGGCACGGCGGCGCAGTGGCATACCCAAACGCGGACCGCCAAGTCGGCCGTTCTGCGCACGTTAGGACCGCGGCACGTGTACGTCGAGCTTAATCCCGAGGATGCTCGCCGCGAGGGGATTCGCTCCAGCCAAGACGTGATCGTCGAATCGCAACGCGGCCGACTGCGGGCCAAGGCGTTCGTGACGCCGACCGTTCAGCCGGGACAAGTCTTCATTCCCATGCACTACGACGCCACCAATAAACTCACCCACGCCCACTTCGACTCCTACTCGAAACAGCCTTCGTACAAAGACTGCGCCGTGCGCGTGCGCCGCGTCGAGTGTTGGGACGACGTTTGAGGAACAGAACAAATGACTGATTCGGCAAAGAAGAACCTTATCGTCATCGGCAACGGCATGGTGGGGCATCGCTTTACCGAAGCTCTTGTCGAGTGCGACCAGGCCAAGCAGTACAATATTGCCACTTTCTGCGAAGAGCCGCGGGCGGCTTACGATCGCGTCGGCCTCACTTCGTTCTTTGCTCATCGCGACGCCGAACAACTGATGATCGCCCGGCTCGATTGGTACGCCGAGAACGGCATTCAGATTCACATCGGCGACCGGGCGAATAAAATCGACCGAAAAAAACGCGTCGTCACATCCGAGAAAGGCGCGTCCCTTGACTACGACGTCGTCGTGCTCGCCACCGGGTCGTACCCGTTCGTGCCTCCCGTTGAAGGAATCCAAAAACGGGGCGTGTTTCTGTACCGCACGATTACCGACCTGGAGAAAATCATCGACTATGGCCAGTCGGTCAAGCGCTGCGCGGTAATCGGCGGCGGGTTGCTCGGTTTGGAAGCGGCCAAAGCGGCCTACGATCTGGGACTGGAAACGCACGTCGTCGAGTTTGCTCCGCGACTGATGCCGCGCCAAGTCGACGATGCCGGCTCGCGGATCCTGGTCAAGAAGATCGAAGAGCTGGGCGTTCGCGTGCATCTGAACAAGAGCACCAAAGAAGTTACCGGCGACGGTTGTGTCAACGGAATGATCTTCAACGACGGCGACACGCTGGAGGTCGACATGATCATCGTCTCGGCCGGCATCCGCCCCCGCGATGAACTGGCCCGCGATTGCGGACTGGATGTCGGCGAGCGGGGAGGCGTCGCCGTCAACGACCACCTGCAAACATCCGACGCGGACATTTACGCAGTCGGCGAAGTGGCACTGCATGGCGGCATGGTCTATGGGTTGGTAGCCCCCGGTTACGAAATGGCCGAAACCGTCGCCGCCAATCTGTGCGGCCACCAGCGAGGTTTCACCGGAAGTGACTTATCGACCAAGCTCAAGCTGCTCGGCGTCGATGTGGCGAGCTTCGGCGATTACGAGTCCAAGCTTGACCATGGCCAGCCGCTGGTTTTCGAGGACCCTTTTGCGGGCGTCTATAAGATGCTGCAATTTGACCGCGCGGGTCGGCGGCTGGTGGGCGGCATCTTGGTTGGCGATGCCGCCGACTACGGCACGCTGTCGTCGCTGGCAAAAAGCGGCGACCCGCTGCCTTGTTCGCCGGGTGAGTTGATGGGAGTCGGCGGCTCGCGCGGCGCGGCACTAGGTGCCGATGCGATCGGCGACCATGCCCAAGTCTGCTCTTGCAACAATGTCAGCAAAGGGGATATTCGCGCCGCGATCGCCGACAAGAACCTCACGTCGCTGGACGATGTCAAATTGTGCACCAAAGCGGGGACGGGCTGCGGCGGCTGTCTGCCACTGGTGACGGATATCTTCAAAGCCGAAATGGCCCAAGCGGGTGTCACTCTCAAAAACGATCTCTGCGAACACTTTCCTTATTCGAGGCAAGAACTGTTTGAAATCACGAAGATCCACCAGATCAAGACCTTCGACACTTTGATCGCTTCGCACGGCGCGGGCGGCGGCTGTGAAATCTGCAAGCCGACGGTTTCCTCGATTCTGGCCAGTCTGTGGAATGAACCGATCGTCGACGCGCCCCATCAAACACTGCAAGACACCAACGATCGCTTCCTGGCGAATGTGCAGCGAGGCGGCCTATATAGTGTCGTTCCTCGCGTGCCGGGCGGTGAAATCACTCCGGAAAAACTGATCGCCCTGGGTCGCGTCGGCCAGAAGTACGGGCTGTATACCAAAATCACGGGCGGACAACGGGTTGACCTGTTCGGAGCGCAACTGCACCAACTGCCGGAGATCTGGGAGGAACTGATCGACGCCGGCTTTGAAAGCGGACACGCTTACGGCAAGGCGGTCCGCACGGTGAAGAGCTGCGTTGGTTCCACCTGGTGCCGCTATGGCGTGCAAGACAGTGTCGGGTTTGCCATCCGTCTGGAAGAACGCTATCGGGGCATCCGCGCGCCGCACAAGATCAAGTTTGCTGTCAGCGGCTGCGTGCGGGAATGCGCCGAAGCCCAGTGCAAGGACGTCGGCCTGATCGCCACCGACAATGGTTACAACCTTTATGTCAGCGGCAATGGCGGGGCCAAGCCCAGGCACGCCGACTTGTTGGCCGTCGACATCGATGAAGAAACCGCCATTCGTTACATCGACCGCTTCTTGATGTACTACATCTTCACGGCCGACAAGCTGACTCGGACCGCCGCGTGGCTGGAAAAGATGGAAGGCGGTATCGAGTATTTGAAACAAGTCATCCTCGACGACAAGCTCGCTATTTGCGACGAGCTAGAGCGGCGCATGCAGCACTTGGTCGACACGTACAAGTGCGAATGGAAAGAGGTCGTCAACGATCCCGAAAAACGCCGCTTGTATCGGCAGTTCGTCAACACGGATGAAACCGAAGCCAACATCGAGATTATCGACGAACGTGGCCAGCGCCGTCCCGCCGATTGGCCCAAGGACGGCGTACCGCTCGTGCAGCTTAGCCTTCGTGGCGGCGTGTCTGCTCATCTCTCTTCCAACGGCAATGGGAACGGAAACGGAAATGGTCACGCGGCCAACGGAAACGGGCATCTCGGCAACGGCAAACCGAAGGACGCCGGCCGATTGCAAAAGCAGTGGGTGGCGGTGGGGCGCGTTTCAGATTTCCCCAAGGACGGGGGCGCCGCTATCAAATATGGCGGGGTACAGATTGCGGTCTACAACTTCGCCAGTCGCGGCGAATGGTACGCCTGCCAAAACATGTGTCCGCACAAGAACGCCTTCGTTCTTTCGCGCGGCATCATTGGCACCACCGGCACCGAGCCGAAGGTAGCCTGCCCACTGCACAAGAAACCGTTCTCGCTGAAGACAGGTCAGTGCCTGTCGGGCGAAGAGTTTTCGTTGAACGTCTTTCCCGTGAAGGTTACCGATGACGAAGTGTTCCTCGAACTGCCGCCGCGCGAACAACTGGATGCGCTGCTGGCCAGCGATTTGCATCGTGTTTCCACCATCGACGCGCAATCAGCCGAAACGTGTGCAAGCTGCGCCGGGTCCTAAATGAGGAGACGGATCGTTTCTGGGCAGCATGTTTCCTTGCCTTGGTTGATGCGGCGAGAGAATCAACGGCGAAACCATGAACTCGAATCGCTGCTAGCGGCAATCCGAGAGGCCGGTCGCATTTATTCAATGCGGCCGCCGCGTGTTGTGGCCTCGGTGCCTTTGGCTTAGCATTGTGGCAGATCGATTAATTGTTCCGCACCAAGGACTTCGCCGTTCACAATGCTATCGCAAAAAATTGGATTCGTGGGAAGCGGCCAGATGGCGACGGCCCTGGCACAAGGGTTTGTTGACGCGAACTTGGTCGCCGGCAGCCAGATTTTCGTCTTCGATCCCGAACCCTCCGCCACACAACGATTTTCGCAAGCCTTGCCGCAAGCGGTCATCGCCGCCGACAATCGGGCCGTCGTCGCGGCGGCCGACATTGTTCTACTGGCGGTCAAGCCTCAGGTGATGGCCTCGGTCACGGAGGAGCTTGCGCCGGTCGACGATTCCAAACTGATTGTCTCGATTGCCGCCGGTGTCTCCTTGGCCACGCTCACCAGGCAGCTCGGAACGGACCGCGTTATTCGCGTGATGCCCAACACTCCGTGTCTGATTGGAAAAGGAGCGTCCGGATATGCACTGGGGCCCGGCGCGAACTCCGATGACGGCGAACTCGTGGCCCAGTTGCTGGCCGCGGTTGGCGTGGCATTCAAGGTTCGCGAGCCGCTGCTGGACGCCGTGACGGGCCTATCCGGATCCGGGCCAGCCTAT
Organism: Planctomycetota bacterium; assembly: GCA_029259935.1. The sequence goes on along the minus strand of JAJDEH010000329.1, from coordinate 17,424 downwards.
GTTTTTACCATGATCCAGTCGCTGAGCGACGGCGGCGTGCGAATGGGCCTGCCGCGTGATATCGCCACCGCTCTGGCAACGCAAACCGTGCTGGGGGCGGCGGAATTGGTTCAGTCGACCGGCGAGCACCCGGCGGTACTGCGAGACCGGGTCGCCAGTCCGGGCGGCACAACCATTGCCGGTTTGCAGAAAATGGAAGATCATGGAGTGCGTGCGGCATTGATCGCGGCCGTGGAAGCAGCCACCCTGCGCTCGGTGGAACTTGGACGAGACGCCGGTGAGTGATTTGTTTTGAGGCCCCGCCTCGTTAAGATCTTAAGGAGTAGAGGAAAGTCATCATGTCTTCAGTCTTTTGTGTCGTTGACGATAAGCACATACCTCTTTATCGAGTTGTGTGGGTGTCGGATGTGCCGCACTTTTGCGGAAGCGAAGAGTGCCAGGCTGAGGGATTGTACGAGATTCGGCTCGAGCAGGAGGAGTCCATCTTCTGTCACGCCATTGATCGCGATAAGATGCTGAAATCCTTGGAGAATTGGGTCCAAGGTCCTGAGAAGGGCGAAGGCTGGGAGCCCTGATCAGCCACCCGAAGTCAAGCTGAACTTTTAATAGCCAAAGAGGTTGCCGATGTCACTTTTTGAAAACGACGGATATCGTTGGCGCGAAACTTACTTTGTGCTGTTCGATAAGAGTAAGCGGCCTTCGGCGAAAGCCGTCCAGGCGTGCCTGAAAGAACTCGGAGGCCGGTACGAAATCACCAAGGTTGGCACGGACGAAAACGGCCAATTCGAGACCGTGACGTTGCTGTCGCCACACGACTTCGCGGCGATGGATATCACCTACATCGAAGGGGATGAAGTTACGGAGCAGGTGCGCGAATTGGGCGAAGAGATGAAAAACATGACGCTCACCAGCGAGGAAATGGGAAAGATGGGGCGAATGCTGGAGTGCGATGCCCGCTTTGACGTTTATCACTTCGAACAGTTGGGGGAAGGCGAGGACGACGAGTTTCTCGATCCCGCCGCGCTGTTGATCGTGCTTGAACAACTGGCCGATCTGTGTGACGGAATCAGCATCGATCCCCAATCGGGCTCGATTGTATAACGGCGCTGGAGAACCGCGCGCGAGCGACAGAGGACGAGAAAGAATGCAAGCCAAGGAAATCAAGACGGGAGCGGTCGTGGTACACGAAGGCTCACCGGTCTTAATTCAATCGATGACCGTGCAGACCCCTTCGGCGCGCGGTGCCGCGACCTTGTACAAGTTCCGCGGCAAGAACCTGGTCACCAAGCAAAAAACCGACATCACCTTGAAAGGCGGCGAGTCGCTCGATGAAGCCGACTTTCAACGCCGCGCCGTGAAGATGATGTACACCGACCCCACTCACATGCACTTGCTGGATCAAACGGATTTCAATCAGTTTTCCGTCGGCCTGGAAGATGTCGCCGAAGAACAGAAATACGTTACCGAGGAAATGGAAGGCATGCTGGCCTTGATCTACAACGACGAGTGCGTTGGCATTCAAGTACCCACGGCGGTCGAGTTGACGGTGACGCAATGCGATCCGGGAGTGAAGGGCGATTCGGCAACCAAACGAACCAAGCCGGCAACCGTGGAGACGGGGCTGGTCGTGCAAGTTCCCGAGTACTTGACGCAAGGCGAGCGGATCAAGATCGACACGCGCACCGGCGAGTATATTTCCCGCGCCTAAGTGGGTCCGCGCGGCGCTGTGTTTTTAGTCGGTGTTTTTATGCGGTGTTTTTTAAGTCGGCGCGCACTTTTTCTCGACCTCAGCAGCATTGAAAGACCTCAACCATGCCGACTCTTTCCGACGACTTCTTAAATGAATCACGGGGCAGTCTGCAAGCCTCGGCCGACAAGATTAAGCACTGCGTGGCCCAGTTGACCGACGAGCAGATTTGGTGGCGGCCTCGCGATTCCCAGAACAGCGTGGGCAACTTGATTTTGCACGTGTGCGGCAACCTGCGGCAGCGAATTGGTTCGGTCGTCGGCAGCGAGCCCGATGTGCGCGACCGTCCTGTCGAGTTTTCGGAACAAGGGCCGATACCGAAGAACGAACTGGTGAGCCGCTTGGACGAGACGTGCGAGCAATCGCAAGGCATCTTGTCTGGGCTGGATGCCGCCGCGCTGACGGAAGATCGCCGCTACCAGGGATTGGGCCGAGAGTTTCAGGCAACCGTTCTGGGAGTCATCTATCGAACCGTGACGCACCTAAGCGGCCACGCGCAGGAAATCGTCTTCATGACACGCCAACAGATTGGCGACGATTATCAATTTCAATTACCGAATCCATGAAGAGCAGACCGCAACAGAGCGGCTAGCATCTTCCGGTTCTTTCGCTTGCCAAATTGGAGTGTGCAGGAGAACGAGGTGGACGGCGAGGGAGATAACGTGAATTAGTACGATTCCTCGTTAGCCTCGTCCGGATCCGTGATCTGCAAAACCAGCGGGTTGTCTTGAACTTTCACTGCGGGCAGGAGTTCATAGCCATCGCTTACCTGGCGTCGGACCCGGTAGCTCGTGCACTTCCGGTTGGGCCGACGAAACAGCGTGATTCTTCCTTGAGAATCGGCAGTGCCCCACGCACCCCGGCCGCGGTCGCTTGCTGCATCTATCGTTACATTCCCAAGTCGCCGACCCGCCTGATCCAGCAGCAATCCGTGGATCCTTTCGTCGGGCGTCACTTCAATCTTTGGTAGCTGGAACTCGTCGGTGTCTCCAGGGATATCAAATTTCCTTGGCTTGACAGAATCAAACATGACCTGCGCCTGGGGAGCATCTATGGTCGAGATGACAATTCGTTCCGGCCGAACGCGAATTTCAAATCTTCCTGCGTCGTCGGTAAATGCATAATCGATTCTCCCTTTTTCGGAACTGTAGTACAGCCGGATTCGGGAGTTGGCCAACGGTGAATCCGTGCGAGTGTTCCAAAGCTGGCCATTGACTCTAACTCCTCGAACCAGCCGAAGGCGGACCTTCGTGACATCATTTGCTTGCACTTGAATTGAATCGTAAGCGGGCATGCATGCATCCACGCCGTCGCTGAATCGTTCGACAATGCGAAGCTCGCCGGCCCCGATGGCGGATACTTCAAAAGCGCCATTCTTGTCGGTTTTCACGATCGCACTACCTGCCGCCCCTCCTGCTTCAATAAGTGTCACGAGTCGCAGCGAAGCTCCAGACACCCAGTCGACTTTGTCGGACAGCAGTTGACCTTCGATCCGTCCAACAGGGCGTAGACGCACCGTGTCTAGCGGTTGGTCATCGTCGTCTGTTAATGAAAAACCCTGTAGTCCATAAGACTTCGTAGCAACTTGGATATAGAGCGATTCTGCCCCTTCGATGTTAGACACCTGAACTCGGCCGTCACCATCCGTTAGGTTGGCGATCGTCGAGGTGGCGGATTCCGGTACGAACACAGTCGAGTACCCTTTCTCCAGATGGGCACTGGTAGTCCCTACCTTCGCGCCAACGACTGGTTCTCCTTGTGGATCCAAAATGCGAACCGTTGTCGAGTTGCTGGTGGCGGCAAGGTGGATCTGCAAAGGGCCTGGGCTTTCGACGGAGTAGATGTCCGAGAAGTAGTCGTGGTGGGCCAGCTCGTGATCGCGCGCAAAAACCCAGACTTTTCGTCTGTAGCCGGAACTCTCCCATCGTGTGGCTGCAACCGGAACTTGAAACACAAAACGACCCTGCGTATTGGATTCGGTATGGAGTGAATCGAGATAGAAATCACCAGTTTCCTCCGTCCACACATCTGCCCCCGAAAGCGGCCGACCGTCGCTGCCGTACACGACACCTTCCAGCCGATAGAATCCGTCGGCGGGATTGGTCAACGCCGCCGGTGTACAGTCTTCGATGGTCAATTTATCCAGAGGGGGAACTGGTTGTTTGTCACGTGCCGCATCCCAACGAGACCACACGAATGCCAATACTCCGCCAATCAGCAACGCGCCCGCCACCAATCTTGTGGGACCTTTCCATTTCTCCATGCGTCTGATTACCTCTTGTCGGCCTGCTCGTGAAACTCACGAAACAGCTTTTCGACTTCGTCCGCGTTGGTCCAGTTCAATTTGCGACACCAGTCCAAGGGGGTCTTGCCGTCTTCGTCTTGGATGGCGGGGTCAGCGCCACGCTCCAAGAAGAGTCGCGCTACCTTGACGTTCGTCATTCTGGCGGCCCTGTGAAGTGGCGCGACCTTCTGCTCGGTCACGGCGTTCACGTCCGCCCCGCCGTCGATCAAGAGCTTGGCCGCCTCATAGCGGCCCCAAAACGCAGCCTCATGCAGCGCGGTGGCGTCCAAGCTGCCGGACCGTTCGCTTCTGTTTCGTAAATTCACGTCACAACCCGCGTCGATCAATTTCATGACGATTCCGCGATAACCCATTCGCACGGCGAAATGCAGCGCGGGGAAACCATCCCGGTCGCGAGCGTCGGGCGGGACGTCCTGCCGCAGCAATTGGGCTACCCGGGCTTCGTCCCCGATGGCGACGGCACTGAACAGGTCCACCTTGGCACCGTATTCCACAAGCTTGGCGACAACCTTCCGGGAAATCTCGTTCTCTTCTTGGTTGTTTGGATGCAGTTGAGAAGCCACGACTTGAGTCAAAGCAACTTCGCCTTGGCGAGCGCTAAGGTCAGCTCCCTTGGCGAGCAGCGCTTCTATGAGCCCCGGTTGCTCCTCGTTTTGAGTTCTGACCGCTGTCCGCAAGGAACGGTCCAAAAGGTCCTGCCGCGGCCGTTCATCGATCTCACCCAACTTGGGATGGTTGAGAATCGCGCGAACATTGTCCGTCTTGCCGAAACAGGCGGCCAGTTCCAAGGCGGTCAGCGCTTCGCCCAGGCCGGCAGGTTCCGCCTTCGCCAGGATGTCGACGCCCTGGTCGATCAACATGTTGATGGTATCGGGTACGCCGTCGCGCGCCGCAAAGTGCAGACAGGTGGCTTCGTCGCCGATGATCCAATAACCCTCGCGGTGGCCACGCCAAGTGATGCGCTTCTTCAAGTCGGCACCGTTCTCGATCAGCAGACGCACTACCTGAGGGTGCGCCAACGCGGCCTTGATAATGGGATATCCGATGCCCCGTTCAAAATCGTTGACATTGACCCGATGCTCGTTGATCAGGAAGCGGCATATCTCCAGCCGCCCCAATTTGGCGGCGGTTCGTAACGGGCTGTCGTTTTGGAAGTCATCGGCCAGTTTGGGCGAGCGTTCCAGGATGGCCTTGATTCGCTTGAGATCGTCCAGGTAGATGGCCGTCAACAGGTCGTACTCGGCGCCGGACGCGAGGTACAGGTCAACGATTTCTCGAAACTTCTTACGCCGTTGTTTGCCGCGCGCTTCCGTGAATTTTTCGGCGGCGTCTTGCAGTGGGCTCCCTCCCTGGATGCCGTTGAGGATGCTCAGGTCGGGCTTCTTGGCGAGGATCAGTTTGACGACCTCCACATGTTCCGTGAGATGCAGTGGGGTAAATCCGTTGTAGGCAATGGAATTGACATCCGCGCCGTTGTCCAGCAACCACTTAACCGCCTCGATGTGCCCAAACCGGGCGGCGATATGAAGTGGTTGTCGAGAATCATCGTCCGCGCGGGAGATCCACTTCGGATCGGCCTTCATGATTTCCACCGCTTTGTTTGGAAAACCGGCCCACAGATATTCGTGGGGGGTCTTGAGTCGAGTGGCCAGCAAATTGGCCGAGATTTTTCCGCTGTGCGTTTTTCCTTTCCACACCGGTTTGCTGGTTGGCAATTGAGCGGCCGATTCGAATTGGGCGGTAATCAACCATGGCTGGCCGGAATTCGGATCGGGCAGACCCTGCCATTCGCGCTCGCCCCACTTGAAGCCGTTGAAAATGATCTGGTAAGTGAAGTCGTCGCCCGGCGCGATTTCCACGGTTTCCAAATCCGGTTCGTTGTTGTTCGCCAGGGCGATCCAGAAGGCGTCGTCGTCAATTTTCCGCTTGCGGGCGACGAACTTCTCCTTCGTTTGCGGGTCCTCAAACTGAAAGGACAGTTGGTAGTAGCCAGCGCGAGAACTAGGGTGCCAAATGCGCTGCGGCTGGTCCGAAGTATTGGCCACCACGACGCGAAAGAGCTTGTCGATGTGCATCGAGCCCATTTGCGTTCTCAGGTCGATCCGAATCTGCAACGGGTCGCCGCCTGCGTCATTCGACGAATTCGCCTTCGACGGCTGAGTTGCTTCACAAAGGGTTTGGCCGCCACTACTGAAGTTGAACAACTCCACGACGACGAACATCCAACAAGGTAAGAGCTGTCTTTTCATCTACCGACCTCCCGTGCCAACTGCCCGAGTGAGAATACAGAGATCATAAGCTTGGCATATGGCGAGTGTAACATCAACGGCTTTTGTCTTGTGAACATCAAGCGGCCGCCGGCAGCAAGATGCTTGAGCAAACGGTCTGCTAGCTCCCCTTTGCCAAGCTTGCCATGGGAAAGCTAGAAGGGGTCGCCCCGCTGCGGAGTCTTGTCGCTGCCGGGAAATCCGCCCCTTCCCCACGACGTCATCACTCTATTCTACGCGTGACCACAACAATCCGGCTAGAGATTTTTCACAGCTAGGAATTAGGGTTGTGTGCCACCGGCGGCGATATTGCGACACTGCGCAAATTTCTTGGCCGTAAATCGTTCTCGCACGTCGGCGGGAAGGTTGAACCCGGCACGGTTGGTGCGTGCAAGCACGGCACTCTACTCTTGCAGCTTGAAACATGGCATGGACTCTGGAGTCTAGTCCAGAGGCTTGTCTTCAAAATCAGACGGCTGGACCCAGCCCGCGCGGAGCTTTTCGCCGGCCATGTAGCGTTCGTAAAAGCGATCGGTCGCGGTACTCGAATAGGGGTACTTGTCGAACACGTCGCCCTTTCCAAACATTCGTGGATCTCCTTGCTCCTTCAATTTGTTCGTCATGCGGGCCTTCAGCAAGTTCATCTGCTTGGCGTACATCGGCGCTCGGGCCAGGTTGGCCAGGCAGTCGGGATCGGCCTTCAAGTTAAAAAGCTCTTCGCCCGGCCGCTTGCCGAAACAAAAACTCCAAAACGTCTTGTTCTTGCCGTCGCGGCGTCGTTGGAGGATATCCGTTTTGGTGGGGCTGCCGTCGCAATTCAAGTAGCCCGTTTCGGGATTACAAGCGGGCCAGCGGTCGGTTTCGAAGTTCCGCAGATACAGCCAATCGCCTTGGCGAATGCCGCGAATGGGATAGCCGCCCGCGTTGGGTCGGCCAATGTCATGCCGCTCTTTGCCAACCAGAACGTGATCGCGCGCGGGGTCCACTTGTCCCGACTCGGTCGCGGCGAAGATATCGAATAAGTCGCGGCCACTGATCGGCTGCATGATCGGCCCGGGATCACGAATTTTGGCGGCTTCCAGGAACGTAGGCGCGAGGGCGGTGAAGTCGACGAATTCGTCAACGACGCGACCCGGCGATTTGATTCCAGCAGGCCAGCGAATCGCCAGCGGAATGTGGTTCGAGTGATCGTAGGCCTGGCCTTTCACGCGAGGAAATGGCATGCCATGGTCGGACGTCGCCACGATGATCGTGTTGTCGAGCTGTCCGGCCTTTTCGAGTGCGGCGAGAATGCGGCCCAAGTGCATGTCGTAATGCTCGACTTCCACGGCGTAATCCAGCATGTCGTGTCGGCTAATGTCGTTATTCGGCCAATAGCCCGGCACGCGATCGATGTCCGACAGCTTCTTGCCCAGCCGGACTCCCGATTGATACTCGTAGCGGCGATGCGGTTCGAGCGCGCCGTACCAAAAGACCCACGGACTGCCAGCGGGTACGTCGCCCAGAAAGTCGTTGAAGTTGGCCGCGTAATCGGTGGCCACGATCCCTTTGGCGCGCGGTTTCAATCGGCGGCGCTGATACGCCTTGCCGGTGATCGCTCGTTTTTTACCGTCGGAGTCGTTCGCGAAGCCTGGCCCCCAGCCCTTGCCAGTGAAGCCCGCAAAGTAGCCGTCCGCCGCCAGTCGCTCGACGTAGCCGCCAAACTTGGCGGGAAAGAAGCACATGTGATTTCCGGCCTGTTCCAATTGCCATGAATAACGGCCGGTCAAGATGGTCGCTCGCGAAGGGGCGCATTTGGCATTGGGCGTGAAGGCCCGGCGGAACAGCAGCCCTTCTTTCGCCACGCGGTCGAAGTTGGGCGTTTCGACCCACGAGCAATCATAAGCGCCGGCATGCCCGAACGACCAATCGTCGGCGATGGCCAGCAGAATATTCGGCCGTTCGTCCGCCCGCGCGCGAATGCCAGATACCGTGAACAGGATAAGCAGTAACAGGATCACGCGGTGAGTTTTCATGAAGGCTCCGAGAAAAGTAACACTTGGAGGATCGGCTAGAAAATTTTTACGGCTCACGCCGGAACAGCACCATGCACATATCGTCGCACTGAATTGCGTCGCCTTGGTGTTTATGCACATCTTCCATGATACCTAGGCCGAGTTCCTTCGGCGCGGTTTGCTTGTTGGCCGCGACATAGTTTCGCAGACGCTCGATTCCGTACAATTCATCCGCCTGGTTGCAGCACTCGTTAATGCCGTCTGTGTACATGGTGATCGACTCGCCGGCAGCCAAGCTCATCTGGTGGACCGCATACTCCACGCTGCCCTCAATTCCAAGCGGAAGTCCTGAAACAGACTCACCCGGCTCTTCTAGGGAGCCGTCTTCCTGGCAATGGATCGGGGCCATGTGCCCCGCATTCACGATCGAAAGTTCATGCGTCTTTGCATCAAGAACGATCAGAACCATGGTCACGAAACGGTTCAGGTTGAGATCGCACAGCGACTTGTTCAATTTCGACATGGCGACGTCCACCGAGGGCTCGCTTGCCAGGTGCAATCGCAACTCCGCCGCAATTTTCGCCACCATGAGAGATGCCGCGACACCACGGCCAACCGCATCGGCCACGACGATGGCCATCTTTCCTTGTGGTAATGAAATATAGTCGTAGTAATCACCGCCGACTTGGGCTGCCGGTTGGTAGAAGTCAAAAAATTGATAACCGTCTAGTTGGGGCGGGCGTTTCGGCAGAAAACTAACCAGGACTTCACGCGCAAGTTCCAGGTCACGTTCGACACCCTGCTGCTTGAGCGCGAGTTCGTGCAGTTGAGCGTTATCGATGGCGATACCGGCTTGCACCGCCACGCCGGCCAGCAGATCCAAGTCTTCCTCCTGAAATCGTTGACGCTGGTCGAGCGTATCGATTTGCAGGACGCCGAGTACGTTGCCATTGCTATCGAGCAGCGGCGCGCACATCATCGACCGAATTCGGAAATCGGCGATGCTTTGGCTCATCTCGAAGCGCACGTCGTTTGCCGCGTCCGCCGAGAGAATCGCCTGCTTGCTGTCCATCACTTGGTTGACAATCGTTCGGCTGATGCGGACGGCGTCCTCGGAATCTGCTCGTCGTTGCTTAATCCACGCGGGAATGATCCTCCCTTCACTGTCCTTTTGTATGATGAATCCTCTGTCGGCCCGGGGGAAAATCTTGAACAGGCTATCGAGGACAACCGGCAGCACGTCGTCGAGCGATAAGGCCCGGCCTAACGCACCCTGAATTTCGAGCAAGGCTTTGAGTTTTGCTTCAGGACTGGCCGCAAGCTGAACACGTCGCTCCGCGGTTCGATAAACCGTCTCCCGTTTTACGCCGTCAAGAGGATGGTTACCGCAAAACAGGCATTGATGCCCTTCCTGAGTGAATCCGCGTAGCCGCCGGATGGTGTCTTCGGGAATGAGATCTATGTTGAGAAAGCAAAACAGCGAGCGAGGTTCATCCTTGAGGTATTGCGGAATGAGCTCGGCGTGAAAATCGTCATCGCTCAGGCGAATGTCGAAGGCTTCACTCATTTCGCGAAACGCGTACTGCAAGAATTTCATGAGGTCGAACTGGCCCTTGTCATCCAATCCGTTTCGCGCGTTGAGCAGCACGACTTTGAAGAAATTGCGTTGTAGGTGCTGACGCGCTGGAGTATCGGCATCCCGCATTTCCTGCTCGAGCTCGCTTGAACCGATGTCGGGACAATGCACGTGGTTGCGTTGCAGATTGCGACCGATCAACTCATAAAACTCGTCCTTCGGCAGTTCAACTCGCACTTCCGTCATGACGGCCGACGCGATGCTAGACGCCTGGTCGTCATCGTCAATCAGCACGGAACCAAGTTCGTGGTCGGCATCCGCGAGATGCACCGATGGATCTCCAGAAGATCGAAAGGTGAATTCCACGTCACAGATGCGGATCCGATCACCGTCCCGCAGCCGATGGCGCTCGTCAGATACGGATCTTCCATTGACAAAGGTGCCGTTGCGGCTCTTCAAGTCCTCAACGAAGTAAACGCCGTGTTCGTGGACGATTTTCGCATGCTGCCGACTAACGGCCCCGACATCGACGGAAATTTCGCAGGCGGGAGATCGGCCCATGAACTGCTCGTCTCGCGTCAGCTCATAGCGCCGCCCCGGGTCCGGGCCATTGTTGGTGCTTAAGAATGCCATTGCCAAGCAACCGAATCGCGATGGATCCTATTCCTTTAGAGTCTCGTTGGCCTTGATGATGTGGTCTCCGGTCACCTCGGCGTCTCCCATTTGGTTTGCCAGTTCAAAACTTTCCTGGGCCAACATTTGTATCAGGTAGGGCCTGCCCTGAGAAAATTCTAACAACTTCCGTGCCGCGTCCTCCGTCACGGGCACTTCGCCGGTCCTCGACTCTTCACTGAAATAATAACATGCCAACAGGCGCCAGATTTCGTCCAAGCCAAAAGGCTTCAAGGCAACTTCACGGACGAAGGACTTTTTCAATTGCAGAAAGGTGTCCGCCATGGTTGGGCTGGCCGCATAAACGCTGGTTCTGCCGGGTACGGCCAGTGCTTCTTCATGACTCACGAGCTGCTCGACACGAATCTCTTGGGACAGCCGATTCGCCTCATCATAGAACACGGCGCAGCCACTCCAGCCTTTGGAACGCAGCAGTTCCATCAGAACATGATGAATCTCTAGAAACTCATCCGTTCGAAACGCATCGGGAGACTCGCCCTGGCGGGAGTAGGTCCTTTTTCGCACATGCTGGTAGATTTTCAGGAAAGAACGAAAGTCCTCGTCCTCGCGCAGTCGGGGCGGTGCTTCGTCCAAATCGTCCGACGCGATCGACAGGAATTTGAAATTGAGTTTAAAAACGTCCCGCGACATGTCGCCGATCATGCCGATAATGGTGTGTTCCAAAAACGCTTCAATGGACAAGTCCGGCCACATCTGAACGTTGAGGTAGATCGGCAAGACCCGGTTTTGCGGATCGCCCAACATTTGGTGGATCAGCATTTTTGAAAGGCTGGTCTTACCGTCGCGGTGCCGGCCGACGAGCAAAAAGCTGTGCCCGTTTTGGATGAGCCGTTGGGCTTCCTGCAACTCGCCTTCTCGCCCAATAAAATACTCGGGCGGAACCACCGCCCCGCAGTGAAAAATCGGCCGCAGCAAAGGTGCCGGGTGTTTTTCCGGCGGCGTCGTGGGTGTTACTAGCCTCGACACCGCGGGCGGTTCGACGGGGCCCGCCGTTTCATCCAGCTTCCCCGCGAAACTGGAAGTTGCGAATTCAGGGCTCAGCGGAATCTCAAACGGAATCAACAGGCGCTGTCGGGCTTGTCGAAGGTCGATTCGAAAATCAACGAATTGCAGGCGCGACATGAACAGGTGCAGCAAGTCCGGATCGCATTCTTCCATGAGTACGGGAATGACATTTCCCCAGCGATTGCGAACCGCCCAATCCACTTCCGACTTGACCCATTCCGACTCGATCGATCGCGGCGACATGACGACCAAAAACCAATCACAACGGCTGAGCGCTTCGACAATGGTCTTGCCAAACGGCGTCGCGGTCTGCACATCGTCCTTGGAATACCAGGTCTGAATTCCGTGGGCATTCAAGACCCGAATGACTTCTTGTTCGACGAATTCCCGATCCTGCGACGAATGACTGATGAAGACCTGCGGAGTTCCAAGATTCGACATGGTAATCGGACTCCAGCGTTCAACGCCTTAAGGAGAGCGAGGAATGAAAAGAGTGGGGGTCAGCGGAAAAGTAAGGTGATCGCTGACAAGCAATCTTAGTCTACCAAATTTCCTGGACGTGAATGATCGCACCCCTGTTCCAGCAATTCCGCGAAAGCATCCGCAAATTGCTTATGTACAATGATCTTCAGTTGTTTTTTTTCTGGAATCGAGTCGACGACCGGCATATCCTTGTTTCGACACTCGTCGCACGTTGGGATGCTGATGACGGTCTTGTCATAGAGATGTTGCCAACCGCCTTCGCGACGAAACAAGATGCCTACCGGCAGAAACAGCAACGAGAATACGAAAAATAAAATTCGCGACGCTTCAAAATTGCTGTCACTATATACTGTCGTTGAATTCCATTTGGTGATCTTCAATCGCGACTCTGTCGGGATGCTGCACAAATGACAAAAGTCAGGAAATGTGGACCGGGGTGAGACCAAGACCGTTGTTCTAAATGCGCTCTCGGCATCCGAATCGTTGACATTTTTCTGACAATTTGGGCAAGTCCCATCACTGCTTGGAAATACGCGCACAAAACAGTGTGGGCATTCCATGTTTGATTCTGCCTCTTTTTGAAGGGATGAGCGAAAGGCTGTTTCGGAGAATAGAATTCTCGTAAACCACTTTCGCCCATTGTGACCAGTTATTCCAGCTATTCCCAGTGACTCCCAACGAACGGGGAAGATTCAGCTTGCTATTCGTCCGGTTGACCTCTAGCGTGAACGGAATGAAGTATGCCGCTTCCCTAGCTGTGTCCCTGCTTGTTCTCATCGGCGGCTGCGGATCCAAGGACTTCGGCCTGGCCGCCTTGCCGGAAGTCGCGTCTATCACCGCCACAAGCGCTGACAATCCAGAACCACTGCTCTGCGTCGTCCACCTTTGTGATTTGCAATTCGTTGAGCGTGAAGCCTTCGCCGCCGATCTGCGCGACCAATATTCCGACATTTCGGACGAGGAAATTAAGCAAGCATACGCACGGCACCTTGACGAGGTCGAGCAGGCCCAAGCCGAACAGATGGCCGTCATTCAATTTTTGAGGAATAACCACGACGTTCAGCACGTGTGCATGGATGGGCTGTCATGGGAGGACATGAATCGGTACGAAGCAGTCATTGATTCACTCGATGCCAACAGCGACCGTGAGCAAATCTTGAAGGTCGGAGCGCCCGGCCGACTCGCTCGAGACGGACTCATTGAGGTGTTACCGCTAGATGCAAATGGTTTTCGAGAGCGGGTCAAACCTGGCGCCGCGACACCTGATAATCAGCAGATCGAAGATCGCGAAGATTGGCAGCTTCGACAACTGACCATGTACGGCCCATCGGCAGCACTTGCACCGCGGGGACTGGCGGTACTTGTGCTGGGCGGTGAGCACGACCTGTCCGACAACATCGTTCGGCGAGGCCGAGCATTTGACTACATTCGGGTTGAAACAAAAACCTACGCTAGGCTCATGGCCGAAAGTTCATCTCCCGTCGACTAATGATGTGAGAGCTTCGCGCAAAGCCGCCACGGCATTAATTTGGCCATCTTGGCGAACGACCTACGGACCAATGTCGTCCGCTCGCCTATAATTAATTGTTCTTGAACCTTCTTTCGCGATCTTAGGGTGGCGTCGATGAGAATCTGGCATCTGCTGAAAACATTGCCGCGCAAACGGCGCACGTGGGTCGGCCTTGTGCTGATTCTGCTGATCGTGATCGCACTGCTGCCCACCATCGTCGCGGTCACGCCACTGCGCAATTTGGTCATCAATTGGGTTGTGAAAAGCAACGAAATCCACGTCACGGCGGAGAGCGCCTCGTTTGGTTGGTTTTCTCCGCTGCAGCTAAACGACGTCAAAGTCGTGGGGCACGATGATCGTCTGCGGGTTGATCTCGCGCGGATGGAAGCGAATCAAAGCTGGCTGGCGATCTGGCGGTCGGCGCCCGACTTGGGAAAGCTGAAGTTGGAAAATCCAGTGATCGACATCACGATTCCCAGTAAGCCGGCGGATTCCACGACGAGCGAAGACTCGCCACCCGCGCTGGACGGCGGCCCCACCTTTTCCGCCCTGGTCAGCAATGCGTCCGTAATCGTTCGTTCCGCGCGGGTGGCCGATCCGGTCATCCAGTTGGACGGCGTCGACTTGGATGTTCAGATCTTGCGAAGAGAAAAGGGACGTGACCTGATCGTCCAACCGGTCAAGATCTTTGATCACCAGCGGATTACGCCCGTGCTATGCCATGAAGGCCTGCAATTGGTAGCACCGATTCTGGCCGAGGCCACCGAGATCGAAGGACATGTTTCGTTGCAACTGAATGAATTGCGCGTGCCACTGGACGAGGCGGGAAAGGAACGCTGGGAAACCGAGGCTCAAGTGGTCGGCATTGTGCAGCTTCACGACGTCAGCACCGGATTCAAGGGCCCCTTGCTGCTGAAACTGATTGACCTGGTGGAGAGCATCCTGGGTAAGGAACTGCCGTCGTCGCGGCTGCAGATCGCCGAAGGCGCGCAGGTTGAGTTTCAAATGCGGGAAGGGCGAGTGCATCATGAGGGCTTGTCGTTCTTCCTGCCCGAACTTTCCGACCGCATCGTGTTCCGCACCAGCGGCTCGGTCGGGTTGGATGAGACCTTGGATTTATACGTCGATGTTCACTTGCCGGTCGACCAACTGCTGGACAATCCGCTGACCCGCGCCATTTCCGATCATGGGATCGCCGTGCACTTCACCGGGACGCTGGACGAAATGCAACTGAGCCTGCCCAAGGGACGGGGCTTTCTGGCCGATCTGGCCAGCGACATTCCACTGCTTGGCGAAGGCGGCGACAAACGCGATATTGCCGAAGCGATTGTGGGTGGGCTGGGCAAGCTGTTGGATTCCCGACGAGACGAAAATGGTGAAGGCGCGACTCCACTGCTGGACCGGCTGCGCGAACTGCGAAATTCGCGGCAAGAGAAGGCAGGAGACGGCGAAGGCGAGAACGACAAAGACGAGAACGACAAAGACGAGAACGGCGAAGGCGAGAACGAAGACAAGCCTCGTCGCAAAGGGCTGTTGCGCCGTTTGTTGGATCGGCCTTGAAGCGATGCGATTGAGTTTCGAAAACGAACGAGTACTGGCTGTCGTGGCCCATCCTGACGACGCCGAGTTGTTATGCGCTGGGACGCTCGCTCGCGCGAAGGCCGATGGCGCGGCAATAGGAATCTGTGTGCTCTGCCGAGGCGACAAGGGGCAGCCGGAACCGCCGATTGAAAATCTGGCTCAACTTCGTAGCGAGGAAATGTCGGCGGCGGCCAAGCTGTTAGAAGCAGCATTGTTGGAAGGTGGATTTGGGGACGGCGAACTGTTCGACGCGCCGGATTCGAGAAAGAGGCTGATCGAGCTTTATCGTCGATTCCGGCCCACGCTGGTGCTGGCTCATTCGGCGGACGACTACCATCCCGACCATCGTGCCGCCTCGGTACTTGCCGAAGCGGCGTCGTGGTTTTGCGCTTCCGCGGGACAAAAAACCGAATCCGCTCCGCTCGACGCGCCGCCCGCTTTGTTCTGGCTGGATACGGTCGAGATGATCGGCTTTGAACCCGAATTCTATATCGACGTGAGCGACTTCGTGGATCTCAAGCGGCAGATGATCCGCTGCCATCAAAGCCAATTGGCGCGCGGCGGCAACGCGGACTTTTCGCCGCTGGAAGAGGTCATGATCAGGCAATGCCAAACCCGCGGGGCACAGGCGGGCGTAGCGGCGGCCGAAGCGTTTCGTTTTCATCGCACGTGGAAACGCACGCGGGCAGTGTAGAAGATTTCTGTCTACAATGGAGTGGAATCACTGCGCCGGAGCGACCCCCTCTAACTCCCCCTTGGCAAGGGGGAGAACCAGATTCCCCTCCTTGCCAAGGCGGGGGTTAGGGGAGGTCTTTTCTAATGACATTCAGATATAAACCTATTCCCTGAGTTCCCATGAGCGGAATCATTGGCCATACGATGTATGCGATCTTGGCGGGTAAAGCCGCCGAGCAAAAGAAATTGCCCATCGCCCCGCTGATCCATCGAAACTATGCGAGCTACCTCTGCGGTTCGTACCTCGGGTGCGACATCCAGACGATGCCCGAGGCGGTTTGTGTCGATACGGGGCAAGCCGTCGGTTACGGAACGGCACCGCTGGAAAAGAGTCCGTTGACGGGCGGACGGGTGCGGCCTTGGCTGTTGGAGTTCGATCAAAAGCAGTATCGGCCACGCGACATTCATCGCATGTTTTATGGCCGCTCGCATTTGGTGTTCGGCTGGCCACCGGCTGACCGAGAACATATCGTGCCTTGGGACCACCTGCCGGACTATGCGGCGATGGCCGTGCAAGACGCGCTCGATTTGTTCGGGCCCGGGGAACGGAAGTTGGCTTATCTATTTGGTTGGATGGCGCACATCGTGGGCGACAGTCTGATCAAGTCGGTCCAGCCCGGCATTACGCTCGAGTTGCTGGACGGGAAATACACGGCGGCTAATCGGCCCATTCAGGACTTGGTTAGCTTTCACGAAATCGGACGCCAAGAACTTCACCTCGATTGGGCCAACCTGCTGGCCGATCTCGCCGAGACCCCCGTCGAGCCAGTGCAGTTGCACTACATGCGAGCCAGCCGGCCGCGCGGGATACTGGCCGCCAACTTTCCCAACGCCTGGGCACCGGAAAACGAAAAGCTGTTATTGCGCGTGTTGGAAGAGAATCGCCGCTATCAAAAGATTCGCAATTCACGGCTGCTCAAGCAATACGCTCTGACGAAATCCGGCACCAGTTGGAAGTGCGACGCGGAGCTAAGCCGCCGAGCGGGCGGACTGAGCTACGCGGAAATGGTCGAACTGGCCGACAAAGCGAACTTTCGCCACGCCCTGTGGCAAATGGGGGAAGCGATCGTGGCGTTGTTCGAGCAAGTGATTGAGCGCGTCGCCGCATTGCAAGAAATCCCCAACTCGTCGGGGCCCACCTGGGCCGAAATTACGACACGTTGGAAACAAAACAAAACTACCACGGATTGAAATAACATCATGCTGCACAAACAAAGAACTTCTGCGTTCCTGTTTCTTCTTGGCCTCGCGTCGATTGCCGGAAATCAAAATACGGCTCGCTGTCAGGACCGGACGGTTTCGCGCGTGCTGTTCGGCTCGTGCACCAAACAAGATCGCCCGATGCCCATCTTTGAATCGATTGTGGAACAGCGGCCGGATCTATTTATCTTTTTGGGCGACAACATCTACGCCGACACAACCGACATGGACGAAATGCGCGCCAAATACGCGAAACTGAAAGCCGATACTGGATTTTCCAAGCTGCTGAAAGCGTGCCCCATCATGGCGACCTGGGACGACCACGACT
>JAJDEH010000328.1 GCA_029259935.1 Planctomycetota bacterium | reverse complement strand
CACTCTTCAGCCGTTGTACTGGCTGCTGGCTGGCGTGCTGGCCGTGGCCTGGAGCGTGCTGTGGTGGACTCGTTTTCGAACTCCAATTTCACCTTCGGTGAAACAAGAGGCAGGATCATGATGGAGTTAATGGAACAGCCTTGGACGATCGGCGGGCTGGGAGTTCTTTTGGTGGTGATCCTGTTCAGCGGATGGGTCAAGACGGGCCATGCGGCGTTGATTCCGGCATTCATTTTGGCCGGGCTGCTGTTTGGCGGATTGTTGCTCGTCGAACGCCTGGTGCAGACCGAGAAGGAGCAGGTCACCGGCGCGCTGTACGATATCCTGAGCGACGTGGAAGGGAACGATCTTCCCGCGGTCTTGCAGCATATCCATTCCACGGCGAAACCTCTTCGCGAGGAGGCTCAATCCTACATGCCCCGGTTCCATTTCACCGAGGCACATGCAACGGACGTCAAATCGGTGACCGTCGAACAGAGCAGTAGTCCGCCGCGTGCCAAAATCGAGTTTACCGTTCGCGCGCGGGTCGAAGAATCCATGGATAGGCGCGCGTTCATGGGTTTCATCGTCTTGCAAATGCAAAAAGAGGACGACCGTTGGCGCGTGACAAGCTATGAAAAGCGACCGTTTGAGGATTCCATGAAGAGATCGGATGCGACCCGATTGGACTAGTGCGACGGGGCGCTACTGACACGACTCAAGGGTCTTCAGTTGTTCTCGCAAAGACCTTCTCGACCTGTCGAAGCTGGCTGGCAAAGAACTTCCCGTCGTCGGTCTTGTCGGCTGCAAGATTGGCGAGCGCTTTTTCCAGCGTGGCCCGTCCTTGTGCGCGCGATGCCGCTCGCGTGAGTTGAGCGATCCCGATGTAACCTTCCGCCATGTGACGATAGTCGTGCTTTTTCGCGGAATCGAATTCCTTCGCCGCTTTCTTAAACTGCATGATGGCCTTGGCAGGTTGTTCGAGTGCCAGCAATTGCGCGCCGATAAGCCAATAGGCGTTGCCCCGCACGTCGGCCGGACGTTTAAGCACTTCCGCCAGACGAAGATTTTCTTGTGCGAAGTGCAGTGCCCTTACGGATTGCTCGCGCTGAATGTTGATCCCTTTTTCGTTCCATCCCGGCCACGCATTGACCGAAATGTTGTAGGCCATCGATTTGGCAAGGCCTTTCCACTTGTCCGCGAGCGCGGCGTCATTCTTTCGCGCTTTGTCGGCTTGACCCAGCAGGTACTTTATTCCCGCTTGTCCGACCGCCAACATGTTCGGTATATCATGCTTGGTCCGATAAAGGTGCCGAGTCACCACAAAGTACTTCTTCATGGCGTCGTCCGTATCACCGTTCGCTTCGATCGCTTTGGCGACGCCCGGGATATCGTCGCTCGCAAGGAGTGCGTCGACTTCAGCGAGAAATTTCACTAACTGTTCTTTTTCGTCGGCCTTGGATACTCCAAGAGTGGCGAGGGCCAAAAGAAGGCATGACGCGGCGGCTTTTCGATTCAATTTGACGCTCCTAAACCTAGAGGTGATTTGGCCAGTATAGCCGTTGATTCGAGGCAAAACCACGTTTCACGAATGTTCGTTGTGTCGCCCGCGTTTCAAGTCAGGATTTCTCGTTAGAATGATTGTCACGGAGCCCACGCAGGCTGTGAAGCATCGGTCGAACAAAAGAACGGAGTACCCGTGACAGCGATCTTATTAGACGGCAAGGCGGTTTCAAAAGAGATTGAAAAGGAGATTGCCGCGGAAGCAACGGCCGTCCTTGAAGAGACCGGCATTCAGCCGACTTTGGCGGCGGTGCTGGTCGGCGAAGACCCGGCCAGTCAGGTCTATGTGCGAAATAAATCACGGGCCTGCAAGCGGGTCGGACTCGGCAGCCAGCTTCATCGCTTGCCAGCAAGTACCGCGCAGGACGAACTCCTAAAATTGGTCGGCGAACTAAATGTCGATCCGGCCGTGCACGGAATCCTCGTCCAACTGCCGCTGCCCCGGCAAATTAACGAATCGGATGTACTGGACGCGGTCCATCCCTTGAAGGATGTCGACTGCTTTCACCCGGAAAACGTCGGTCGAATGTCGCAAGGACGTCCGCGATTTCTTCCCTGCACTCCGCATGGCGTGCAGCAGATTCTGCATCGCGGAGGAATTCCAGTCGCTGGGAAAGAGGTGGTGGTAGTCGGTCGGAGCGAAATCGTGGGCAAGCCGTTGGCCATGATGTTGCAGCAGCGCGACTCCACCATGGGTCCCACCGCCGCCAACGGCACAGTGACCGTTTGCCACAGCCGAACCTCGGATCTGCCCAGCGTGACGCGGCGTGCCGACATCCTCGTGGCGGCAATTGGGCGGGCAAAGTTCGTCACCGTCGAGATGGTCAAACCCGGTGCCGCCGTGATCGACGTGGGAATCAACCGGACGGAAGAAGGCCTGGTGGGAGATGTCGACTTCGCTGAAGTTAAAGAGGTGGCGGGACACATCACGCCGGTGCCAGGGGGCGTCGGGCCGCTGACCATTACCATGTTGCTGATGAACACGTTGGCGGCGGCCAAGATGGCGTAGCGTTCATGGTCATTCCGGCCCGCCCAATACAACGACGGCGGCGCGTCCCGTAAGGGTGCGCGAAACAATCATCGCCGTCCGTTTATCGGATGCAGTGGGTGAGTCGTGGACCACGTTTACCGGACAATCGGGATCGGGCTGCGTGTAATTGAGGGTCACCGGAATTTGGCTTTCCGAAAGCGAGACAATTGACGCCGCCATTTCCACAGCGCCGCTCCCAGCGCCAAGGTAGCCAAAGAAACTCCTAGGCGCGGTTACGGGAACGTCCCCAAGCGTTTCGCGGATGGCGAGTGCCTCGGCCCGATCGCCGTCGATCGCGCCACGCCCGTCCGCGTTAACGTGGCCGATTTCGTCCGGCCGCGAGCTGCTGGCTCGTAGCGCGGCGGCAATGCTGTGTTGAGTGGCCAGACATTTTTCGCCGCCGGCGGGAACGTTGTGGCCTTGTCCATATCCCAAAATGGTGCCGTGGATCGTCGCTCCGCGCGCTTCGGCATGCTGTCGGCTTTCCAGCAGGAAACTGCTCGCGCCCTCGCCGGCAACCATTCCATCGCGCGAGGCGTCGAATGGCCGTGAAGCACCGCGCGGGTCGTGAATGCGGCGTGACAACCCCCGTTCGCCGTGAAATGCCATTCGCGCCATGCTGATACGGGCACCCGTACCGCCGGCCACCATCACATCCGCGCGGCCCCGCTGGATGACTCGGCAAGCTTCAATGATCGCATCCAGACTGGACGTCTCTTCGGACACCATGGTGTTGTTGTGGGCCCGCGCGTCGAAGGCAATTCCAATGTGGCAGGCGGGCATATTGGGAAGATGCTTGAGCATCCATAACGGATAGATATCGCTCATGGCCCGTTCGCCCCAACGTTCGTAGATGAATTCACCGTCCTCGCAGCAGTTGCGGTAGACGTCTTCCAAGTCTTCGATCTTGCAGTAATACAACTCGCTGCCCAGTACCACGCCGATTCGATCGGGATCGATTTGGCCGATGGCGAGTCCCGCTTCCTCCATCGCCATGCTCGCGGTGGCGAAGGCGAATTGGATTTCGCGGCACATCACCTTCAGGCTCTTGCGCGGCTTGACATACTTTTTGGCGTCGAAATCCTTCACTTCGGCGGCCAGGCGAAACGCCATTTCCGAATTCTCGAGCCCGTCGCGAACAAGGATTCCGCCGCGCTGCTGCCGCAGGGACTCCGCAAACTGATCCCGGCCAATTCCGATCGGACTGACGACGCCGAGGCCGGTTATCACAACGTCACGGGGTTGCGTCATCATTTTGTCTCGGGAGTGCGGATCACCAGCCGGCTCGGCTTAGCCAAAAAAAATCACGTGATTTTGTTCGCCGCCGCCGGACGCCGCAACGGACAAAAACACGTGGATTCTCCTTCCACTCGATCGTAGCCGCCCACTGTATACAATTCAAGGTCGACCCGAGGTTTGGCTGAGCGAGACGCCAGAGCCAAAAAAATAGATTTGCTTGGTTGTAGGGTCTGAAGCGAGACAGTACAGTCCCCCTTCAATTGAATCGCCATTTTGCGAGAATTGTTGAGCAAGGAAAGGAGCAATGCCATGGTTTTGCTGGAATTCAGCATGTCGCCGCTAGCCCAAGGCGAAAGCGTGAGTAAGTATGTGGCCCGCAGCCTGGAAATCATCGACGCCAGCGGGTTGGACTACCGCTTGCACGCGATGGGAACCATCATTGAGGGTGAAATCGACGACGTGCTGGCGGTCCTTAAGCAGTGCTTGGACGCCATGTCGGCGGACTGCGACCGGATCACTTGCACCGCCAAACTCGATTATCGAAAGGGCTACCAAGGGCGATTGGAATCCAAGGTCGCCAGCGTCGAAGAAAAGCTTGGCCGCAAGCTGCGAAATTGACTGGCGTGGCCACCACGAACTGAAGAATGCAACGAAATGACAAAAACCGATATTGCGATCGTAGGTGGCGGAATCGTTGGGCTGGCCACCAGTTATGAATTGACGAAAAGGTTTCCCGCCTATCGGGTGACCGTGATGGAAAAAGAATCGCACGTCGGGTCGC
Source organism: Planctomycetota bacterium (assembly GCA_029259935.1). The sequence continues at coordinate 1,923 of JAJDEH010000328.1, read as the reverse complement.
ACCAAACGGGACACAACTCAGGCGTCCTGCATTCGGGAATCTACTACAAGCCCGGTTCGCTTAAGGCGCTCAACTGCCGCGAGGGCAAGCAAGTGATGGAGCGATTCTGTGAAGCCGAACAAATTCCCTACGAGCTGTGCGGTAAAGTCATCGTGGCCGTCGACGAAAGTGAGGTCGAGCGGTTGGAAAACATCTTCGATCGCGGTCAGCAAAACGGCGTGCAATGCGAAATGATCGACGCCGATCGTTTGCATGAATTGGAACCGTATGCCGCCGGCGTGCGTGCCATCCATGTTCCGGAAGCGGGCATCGTGAACTACCGCCGCGTTTGCGAACGATTGGCGGAGATGCTCAAAGAGCACGAAGGCGAAGTGCTGGTTGACGCGCGAGTCACGGCCATTGATGAGCGCAACGACGAGATTGTCGCCGGCTCGACGGCGGGCGAAGTGCGGGCCGACTATCTGATTAACTGCGCCGGCTTGCACTGCGATCGCGTTGCCCGCCTAACGGGGCATCGGCCCAAGGCCAAGATCGTGCCCTTTCGGGGAGAATTCTATAAGTTGAAACCGGATGCGGAACATTTTTGTCGTAATTTGATCTACCCCGTGCCAGATCCTGCTTTTCCCTTCCTGGGTGTGCACTTCACCAAGATGATTGACGGCGGTGTCGAGTGCGGACCGAACGCCGTGTTGGCGATGGCTCGCGAAGGCTATAAGAAAACGAACTTCAACTTGAGAGACATCGCGGAATCGTTGACCTATCCTGGATTCTTGCGGTTGGCGACCAAATACTGGCGCGTCGGCGCAGGTGAGATGTGGCGCTCGTTTTCTAAATCGGCGTTCGTCCGGGCACTTCAGCGGTTAATGCCCGAGATTCGCTCCGAGCATCTGGTTCCGGCGCGCAGTGGCGTCCGGGCCCAAGCGATCACTCCCAGTGGAGGCATGGTCGACGACTTTCTGATCTTGCCGGCTGGGCGGATCATCAATGTCAATAACGCGCCGTCCCCAGCCGCTACGTCGGCTTTCAATGTTGCTAAACTGATCGTGGACGAATTGGCACCGCAACTTTCGTGAGCAGTTGGCTTGAAGGATGTCATCGCGCACCATGGGCTACTTATGAACACCCCCCAGCCAGGCAAGCCACCAAAGAGTGCCGCCGAAATGCGAGCAACCCTGCAATCGCTGGGGGGAAGCACGGGACCCAACAAGGAAAGCGGTCCCAAAGCGAGCGGGATGCAGCCACAAGACCGCATCAATGTGGCCACGTTTCACAATCATGAAGTGGCTCGCGGTTATCAACGTGAGTTAACCCAAGCCGGCGTCATGTCGACCTTTGAAATCGCGGCGGGGAAGATTGCTCGAATCTTGGTCGATTACGAGGACCGGGGCAAAGCCGCCGAGATTTTGGCCGAGCATGCGGCGAAGTGTCCGGACCGACGTCCACGAGGAATTCGACGCGAGTTTGACTATTTGATTTTGGGTGGCGTGCTGGGATTCTCCGTGGGCACAATCTTTGTCGCCGGGGCTTGGGGCAATCCGCTGGCCATCACGGCCCCGGTTCCCTTCGCCGGCATCGGGGCGTTGTGCGGTCATTTCATCGACCGATTGCGGATGCACTATCGTCACACCGGCAAAATCAGCTTTGGCGTGTGGGAGTTTCTTGTCCTGGTACCCATTCCGGCTCTCATGGCGTTTCTCTGGCACCTCATCCCGCTGTTAATAAAACGGTGATCGAGATTCTTCAGACCTTGCTTCCGTCACTCCTCAGCCAAGAATGCTACCCGGATTATTCAGTGCGCCGTGCAAAGACGGCGGTTTTCAGTGGGTGCGATTCCCACCCGGCAGCTGGTCGCTCCAGCCGGTAGCAATCGGAGCAGTGGAGAAAGGAGTTTACCATTGGAAGCCCTCCGGTGTAGAGGGTCGC
>JAJDEH010000327.1 GCA_029259935.1 Planctomycetota bacterium | reverse complement strand
AACGGAGAAAAAATCCCACGATGAGTGAACAAAAAGCTGAGCGTAGTTCACGCCGCGAAAGCGAGCGGCCGCTCGCCGAACGCGCGCGACCCGGGCTGGCGAATTCAGCCAGAAAAACATTCAGGGTTCGCTTGTTTTGGGTCTAGCGGCATCGCCTTCGACGTTTTTGCTACTGTTGTCCTGAGCCCCAATCTCGCGCAAGAGGCGAACCCCGTCGCGAGGATGCTGTTGGACAATGGATACAGCATTTCGACGGTTTACGCTTACGGTGGGATGATGCAGTTCCTGGTCCTCGCAATCCTATGCACAATGTGGGCGGCCTTCATAACTCATCGACAAATTTACGTCGAGTCGTCTTATTCTCAGTCTTCCAATAGCTATCTCGGTTTCGTCAAGGCGATGCTCGGAAGTGGCAAGAAAACTTGGCGCCAGTGTTTCACTCCGTTCTACTTCAAGAAGTCTTCCCCCTACCACTTGCTGTGGTGTATGGTGCCACTTGCTTTCGTTACGACCGCGGTACATCGTTGGTTGTTAGGCCTTGAATGGTTGGGAGTCTTCCCTTCTTTTGATCAGGACAACTTTGTTTACGCCGTTTTCCCAATCGCCGTTTCGCTTACACTGTTGTGGATGTATTTTGAGTTTCGTCAAAGTCAACGCCGACGTGCGACAATCGCCCAAGATGAACCCAGTGACCCGTAGTCGGACACAAACGGACCTGCGTTCGTGACTCACGAAATCCCAGCCCTAGTTTTGCTGGGCGTAACAGACGTGCAATTGGGATTGTGCTACTGGTGGGAACTTTGGGCAGCGAAACCTAGTTGTTTGGCGCATATCGATTACTTGGATCGACGTGGCGAATCCAACAAGCGCGACTGTCAACATACCGAATGCAAAATTGGTAGCCATCGGGCAGTTCGTACACATCAACCCTGATACCAGATCCCCATTGAAAATCTGGCACTCCTATTACGTCGTAAATGTCGTCCTCGTGCATCCCACGCTGAACGCGATTAAGGTTGTGAACAGAGGGTGGCGGAGCCCACACGTGACGTACCATTCCCCGGACGCGAAACTGCTGAAGGAAAAAAATTCCGCCGCATATAAACGCAATCGTCGTGACGGCGATAAACACGGTTCGCAGTGAGAATCTTGGCATGTTCTCGTAGGGCTGGTTCGACGGCTACCAACTCGATCGATTATCAAACATCCACTTCCACTCCGCAAGTTACTGCCGGTAGGCTACGCAAATGCGATGGCGAAGAATCTTGCAGTTCCGCATTCTCACGTTGATGGTGTTGATGGCCGTCTTTGGATTGTTGGTTCGTGAGAATGTACGGCCACGGTCTCGATTACTTGGCCACGTTATGGGTGATCTGCGCGGTCCTTTCCCCGAGGTAATGGGAATGTGGGTTGACGGCCATGACTGTGGTTGACCTTGGACGTCTTGGACCGAATCGTCGGAGGGCGTGCCGCCGCAGTACAGGGTCTTCGACGAGTTACGTTGGCTGCCCCTGCTCGGCAACATCGCCGTCGGCTTGCTAATCCTCATCCACACAAAAAGGGCCACCGTAAGCGCCGGGATAAACCGGATTGGAGTTGGGAATGCAAGAGTCCTACCGAGAAGGCCTAGCCCGCCGCTATGGCCCTGAGTCGTACGCCGACGTCGGTAACCCGGCTCTGAAATCATTCATTTCGTGTGCCGACCCTGTGGTGGCTGCGGGAAGGCAACATCTTCGGCGGCGCTATCGGCAAGCCGTCGGGGGACACGGCCGCTGGCTCGTACCTAACGTTTTCAACAAGTCTCTCGGAGGCGATGCAATGAGGAATAATTTGGTTACGATAATTGTATCATTGGCTGCAATCGCGAATGCGAACGTCAGTCAGTCCGCAGAAATGGATTCAACAGACGTGGACAAAATTCTGCGCAAACTGCCATCAAACACAGAAATCTTAGTTGTAGCTCAGTATCACGAGGACAGTCCGCCCAAGTCGTTAGACTCCCTTCTCTTCGATTTGTCCGCTCTTCCGATCGGTCGGATCCGACAGGGTAGTTTTGTGGAGCAGTTCCAGCTTTCAAAATCAACGGTCGTCGTGCAAGGCAGTCGGAACTTTCGCCCGTCAAGAGGGCGTGGTAGTAGTCCTCTCTATGATGGCTGCCATGTGCTATGTTACGCAGATCATTTTGAGCGCGTAAAGAAGGGTATAGAGGATGCTCTTTTTCCCAAAGCGGACGAAATCAAGACGAATATTGACCGGAGGATAGCACGCTTCGCTGAGATCGACAAATTTGGAACCCAACGTGACTACTACGTAGCCTTTCTTAAACCGTATGTGGTGATTGCAACTAACTTTCAGTATTTGAATGAATTCCTAGCCGAGTCTGAGGCGTCGCGTCACGCTGAAGACTTGAAAAAGTTCGGGCTGGAACTGGAATCCACATCTTATTGTGCTCGGATATATAGTAGGCACTCCGGGAAGATGTTAAGTGCTTTCGCTCTGTGCCTTGACAAAGCGAATCACGAGAAGGCTTATCTGCGCCATTTCGGAAAAGCTGTCGATAGTGAAGAACTGGCAAAGGACTGGACGATGACGGGTTCGATTAGTGCGGTGCCGGAGATTGAGCGCGTCTCACCGCAACTTGTCGAGATCCGGCATGATCTCTCGGAGGCTCCCGCAGCTTCTGCTTTCCAATTTCTTCTACTAGTGCACCTTCGCCACTTACCTAACTTTTGACTTTCATCTCGGCGAAATCTTCCGACCGAAAGGCCCGGAGTGTCGCCCGCAGCAGCGATTGAACTTCAAGCGGGCAGGTTGCGGCAAACGGCGAGTCACGAAGATTACCTCTTCCAGACCGGCTAGTTTGTCAGCCGGTGTCAGGTAGCCGATCGCGCTGTGAAGACGCGCCTCGCTGTAGTGGCGGACGTAATCCGCGACACGTCGCTGAGCGAGTCGATCGCAGCGGGCCGAATACTCTCCCGCTTGATGCTGCCGTGCCAGGGTTGTCCATCTTTGTTTCCACATTCCGCTGTCGTGCACTGCGGCCAGGGCCATCATGGCTTCTGCATTCTCCGATTCCCAACGACGGCCGCGGCCTTTGACGCGAAGTGTCGTTGTTTTGCGCTCGGCTTCGGTGGGACCCGAGCCGATCTGCCAGTGCTTGGCACGGAACTGCGGATAGCGGATCATGTCGGATCGTTCGGCTGCGTACTGCATCAGCGAAAAGAGCGAAAAGCGAAGCCGCTCTAGACCATCGATCACTCAAATTCCGGACGCTGCGGCGGATGGGCCTCAAGCAGTCTATTTACCTCTTCAATTGCGCGGTCGAGTTGTATGTCCTTGCCAAGGGCTTCCTCATGAGGCGGGCTATCGACGTCGATGTCTGGATCCGTTCCGTAGTTTTCCACACCCCAGCCGACGTCGTTGAACCAGAAGGCGAATTCGGGCTGCGTCGTCAATCCGCCATCGACAAGTGAATGCCGCGGATGGATACCGATCGTTCCGCCCCAAGTTCGCTTGCCGATCAGGGGTCCCAGGCCGGCTAGTTTGAAGCAGTGACTAAAGATGTCACCGTCCGAACCCGCGCATTCATTGGTAACTGCCACGAGCGGCCCCGCAGATGACGCAACCGGATGCGGTCGGGGCTCGTTCCAACGGCCGACACAATAGCCCCAGCGCCGCCGCATGAGTTTCTCCAACAGCAATTGCGATACATGCCCGCCCGAATTGAAACGCACATCAACGATCAACCCGTCATGCTCGGATTCGAGAAGCCAATAGCGATGAAACTCGGCGTAACCTTCCGCGATCATGTTCGGCACGTGGACGTAACCGATGCTGTTCGATGTTACCTGGTGTACATAATCGCGATTGGTCTCAACCCACTGTCGATAACGAAGTGGTTGCTCGTCCTTGAGCGTCTTTACCACGACGTTACGCGGCGGCTGACCTTCGCGAGAGAGTGTCAATGAAACTTCTGTTCCGGCCTGATTGACCAGCAACTGATGCGGTGACGCGTTGCCGTTAAGCGGTTGGCCGTTGATTGCCAGCAATTGATCACCTGGTTGCACATTTACACCAGGAGCTTGCAGCGGCGAGCCGCGATGTTCATCCCATGAGTCGCCGCGAACCATGTGTTTCACGCGATACCTGTCGTGCTGATCGTCATACTCGAAGTCCGCACCCAGATGCCCCTGTTTGTACTGCGGCGCCTGCCGAGCATCACCGCCCATCACGTAAGCGTGCGACGTCCCCAACTCGCCTTGCATTTCCCAAATCAGGTCGGCGAATTCGCTCCGAGAGGCGATTCGGTCCAGCAACGGCTCATAGCGCTCGCGCACTTGCTGCCAGTTGACTCCGCTCATGTCCTCGCGCCAGAAATGATCGCGCACCAAGCGCCACGCCTCGTGAAACATCTGACGCCATTCATCGGGCGGGTTCACCGAAACCTTGAACCGCTCCAAGTCCAACCAGCCGTTCTTGCGTCCGGCGGCTTCCTTTTCCGAGTCGGAATTTGGTTTTTCCGCGACGTCGATCACGCGCAGTCGGTCCTTGGTTCGATAGACGAGCTTCTTACCCGCGGCCGCTATTTCAAACGTGGAAATATTTTCGGCCCACGTTTCGGCGGTTCGGTCGGACAAGTCGTACCGCTGCAAGACACCCGTGGATGGCGGTCCAAAGTTAAGATGCTCGCGACGCAAGCTGCCTTCAACAGGGAACGATGTAAAGAAGACCTTGCCGCCCGACGCGCCGCGGATCTGACCATAGATTCCCTCGTCAACCGGAAAGGGCACGACACGATCTTCAATCCCCTGATGATCGATTTGAATCTCGTGGGACGGGCGCGCATCGTGTCGCTCTTCGTCGGTGGGTTCAGGCAATTTGGAAACTTGTCCCACGAACGGCGATGGTGTGTCGCTTTGCAACGTGACCAGATACGGTCGCATCGAGCGAGGGAAACTCAATTCAAAATGCACGTTATCGTAAACGGGATCGAAAACGCGGTGCGACAGGAAGTACAAGTAACGACCGTCCGGATCAAACGACGGTGCGATGTCTCGAAGGACAGGCCGAGTAACGGCGTGAGTCTCGCCCGACGCCAATTCGCACAGCTTGACGATGGAAACGTCAGTTCCAACGGGCATCGCGTACGCAACCCAACGCCCATCCGGCGACCAGCAGATACCGTCGATGCGTCCGTGGCGACTGTGATCCAAGACCGTGGTTTTGCCGTCTTCGAGATCAACCAGCACGAGTTCACCGCGATGGTTATGCAAAAGGACACGATCGTCCGTCGGGCTGACTGCAAGCTCAACGGCACGCCCGAATTGACCGGAGTCGATCTGCCTCGCGCCTTCGTTCGGCGCAAAGACACACAAGGACTCGTCGCCAGCTTGATCGTTGACCGCGACAATTCGTTCGCCGTCAATTCGTTCGCCGTCGTTCAACCACGCGGCCAAACGATATCGCACTCCGTTGGGCTCGCCGAACTGTTGAACGGGACCATCCCAATTGTCCGCGGAAAACACCTTGCCACGACTGACGATCGCGATCGACCGACCGCCACTATCAGGCCTGAAGGATTCGAGGAATTTCGCCGACGACACAAATCGACGCGATCGTTGCATCCGAGGGCTTTGAAGCGTGATCTCTACTTTTCGCACTTGTTCGCTGGCCGTGTCGAAGACGAACAATTCCGCGCCCGCTTGATAGACGATTCGTGATCCGTCTGTCGAAGCATTGCAGGCGAAGAAATCTTCGTGTTCCGAATGACGTTTTACGTCACCGCCCGCGACGATACAGGAATAGAGATTGCCAACGCCTTCGTGATCGGAAAGGAAATAGATCCGCTCGCCAATCCACATCGGACAGGAAACGTTCCCGTCAGGTGCCGCCAATCGACGATACTCGCCGCTTCCGTTCGCATCGATCCAGAGATGTCCGCATGTGCCGCCTCGATACCGCTTGCGATGCTGTGGCGGTCTGAAGGAATGACGCGCTACGACGCTTTTTCCATCCGGACCAAATGAAATCGAATTAGCTCGACCGCACGGCAGCTCGCGCGGCAATCCACCTTCGGCACTGACGGCAAACAGCTTTTGCATCGAGCGAAAGGGTTGGCCCGCGCTGGAGCAAAAGACAACCTCGCCGGTCTCCGGATGCCAGCCGACAACCTGGCAGATCATTGCTCCGAGAAACGTAAGACGCTGCAACGGTCCACCGTCCGACGGCATGACGTAAACCTCGGTTTCGCCTTCTTCTCGGGCGCTGAACGCAACTAGCTTGCCATCGGGCGACAACACCGGCCGGCTCGCCTCGTCTTGGTTCGCCGTCAATCGGCGGGCGATTCCACCATCAACGCTCGCGGTCCACAAATCGTCTTCACTCACACACACCAGACGATCGCCGTGGATTGTCGGATACTGATAATAACCAACTGCACTCATGGTTCACTTCTTTCCGCTTGACCCTCTTGAGCCGCGCTTTTTAAGTCCATCAAAGAACAAATCCAGTTTCTTCATCATCTTGGTTTCCAGCGAAAACCTCTTTCCGCGATATGCCCACTCCAGCAACGTACCTGTCCAAAGGTCGCCAACCATTTCACCTACCAACGCTGCATCCAAATCGGCCGTAATCTCGCCGCATTCCACACCTAGCTTCAAAAAATTCGCATAAATTCCATGCCGCCTCGCGACCCAATCTTCGATGAGTTCAACTTCCGACGGACGCGCGAGCACCTCGCGCAACAGAATGTCGAAGATCGTCCCATCTCGACGGATGCAGCGAACGAACTTGCGAAAGTACGCCTTGAAGGATGCCCTCGCCGATGTTCCATTCGCACGTTCGCCGTGCGAATGAATTTCGTCCATCAACTGTCGCCGGTAGTCAATCAGCACATCCGCCTTGGACGGGTAATAGTTGAAGAACGTCCCCTTCCCGATATCGACGGCTTCGGTGATGTCGTCGACCGTGACGCGTTCATAGCCGCGTTCAACAAACAGCTTGATCGCCGTGTCATAGATCTCCAGCCGGCGCAAAGCCTTCTTCCGTTCGCGTCGCGAAACTCCTTGAAGGTCCTCGCTGGATGACCGAGAGTTGGAGAGAGCCGGGCTCATGTCGCCTCATTGCCGAAAAATGAGTTCAGTCGAATATGACTACGGTCACTATAATGCTCTTTACGAGGCCAGTCAACCGTGTCTCTCAGACAGGATATTGCAAGGAGATCGTGGTACGAAACACGACGCTGCTGGTTGATTGTGGAATTGAATCGTTGATAATGGTGAGGCGCTAATGCGGCGGATTGGGGGCTGAAGGTGGAGGTCTAACCGATAGGAAAATTCGAATGTGCAAGACAGCGTGGATGGCAGCGGGATTGATCATCACCCTCCTTGGAAGCGGCACCGTTCCCGCTGCGTCGGCGGCCGAGAGCGACGCCATCACGCCGAGTGCGTACGACCAGCGGCCCGAAAAATACCGTTCGGACCCCAGCAAAGTCATGGTCAAGGCGGTCTATGCCATGTTTCCCGACAAGACGGTCAAGAACCTCACGCCCACCCCCAACGAAGGGTTTTATGGCGGCGCATGCATTCATCCGGAGGGCAAGGACGTGGTCTTTCCCGGTGCCGCCTGGGGATACTCGCGCATCTGGAAGTACACATTTGCCACGGGAAAGGTGACTCCTCTCACGCCGGGAACCTATGCCTCGATCAACCCGTCCTACAGTGCCGACGGAAAACGCATTGTGTTCGCGTCCGACCGGGATCTCGACAATCCTCGATTCGATATGTTTGAAGTGGGCAGAACGAAGTCGCACAACGACGGCTTCAGCGGCGGCATCACGTCCGCGTCCAACCTCTATGTGATGGATGCGGATGGAAAGAACCTGCGCCGGCTCACTTCCGGCGACGACTTCGACAGACGTCCGTCTTTCAGCCCCGATGGCCGAACCGTGGTGTTTCTCAGCAGTCGGGGAGCAAACACGCTCCATATGTGGACCGTTCCCGCCGATGGGTCCAAGGCCCCCGCCAAGATGAAGCTGAAAGGCAATCCGTGGGCCGGGCGTCCTCGGTATTCATTGGATGGCCAGGAGGTTTTTTTCTTTTCAGGGATCACCAACGGAGCCTACAAGCCCACCGGCAGGCATACCCTGTGCCGAGTTTCGGCGAGCGGAGGCGCGTGGCGTGTGATACCCAATGACACCGTCGGCCTATCCAGCCACGGTCCCGACCCCGATCCGGACGGCAAATACCTCTGGTATCATGCGTACGCAAACAAATTGTGGTGCGTCTATAGGCTGCCGCTGGCGGGCGGCGACCCAATCCGATTCGTGCCACCCGGATTCGCGAAGTTTCACATCGCTCACGCCACGATTGCACGAAACGGATACATCACTTTCGATTCCAGGTCGTACATCAAGACGCCACGGTGACGAGAATCGCGTAGCGGTCGCGATCCCGACGAACGAGTGCTTGTTATTCAGGAATTGCCGTCTCAAAAAAATCTTCGAGATGTTTTCGTAACAGTTTGAGTGACGGCTCGTGGATGTACATCATGTGCCCCCCTTCGTAGTATTTGACGAAAACGTTTTTTTGTCGTTCTTCGGGCAGCCCCAAGTGATCCAGCGTATACTCCATGGCGAAATGCGGAGTGGCCAGATCATAGTAGCCGCAGGCGACAAACAGCTTGAGATGGGGGTTCGCCGTCATCGCTTCGCGCAAAGTCTCGGAGGCGTCGACATAACGACCTTCAAACTGCTTGTAGCTCCAAGGTCGCACGTTGCCGGTCAGAATTTCATACACCCGCTCGTCGACAAACTTCAGATCACGCCGCACGTAATCGTTCAGGGTCGCGGTAAAGGGACCAAAAATCGCGGCACCGCTGGCATCGAACTCGTACGATTCGCCCGCCGAGTCTCGGTCCATTCCACTGTATCGGCTGTCGAAGCGTCCGATGGTTCGCGCTCGACTTCGTAAGAGTTCTTTACCAAATCGACCCATCGATACTCTGAGATTTGCCGAGCGGACGTATTTGGGCGACAGTCCCGTCAGGCGGGCATACTCTTTGGCGATTCGATTAAACTCACCGCCCGGCAAACTCGTACCACGCAGCAGTGCGGGGGCATATTGCTCGTACGCAAAACGCTCCGCCATCTTGATCACTTCGGCAACAGGCTGGCTCTGCAACTCTTCTGAGAGCCCTTTGTGGTACCAGGCCGTCGCTGCGTAGGTCGGCAAGAACAATACGAACGGTAGATCGTTGCTTGTCGAGAAACGCAGCGTTTGGAAGTTGATGGCACCGGAGACAACAATGATCCCGTTTAATTCCATTTTGTAGCGGTCACGCAAGTATCCGCTGAGCCCCGCCGCGCGAACACCACCATAGCTTTCACCGCAGAGAAGTTTCGGCGAAGACCAGCGTTTGAAGCGAGTTGTATAGTTGTGGATGAACTGGCCTACGCTGCGAACGTCTTCCTCGAAACCGTGAAATTCCTTCTTCTCGACGTCTTCAACCGGCCGACTATACCCCGTACTCACCGGATCAATAAACACAAGATCGGTAAGATCCAACAACGAAAAGGGATTGTCATCCAGTCGATACGGAGGACGCAATAACGACGCATCCTCGGGAAAGCGAATTCGCTTCGGCCCCAACATGCCCAAATGTAACCATACGGATGATGAGCCTGGACCACCATTGAAGCAAAAAGTGATGGGACGTTTTGCAACGTCGTTGGTTTCGCGCGTGTAGGCGACAAAGAACACGCCCGCGCGCGATTTCAGGTCGGCCGACTTCATGACGAGCTTTCCCGCCGTCGCCCGGTAATCGACTTGCGCGCCATTTATGGTGGTCGAATGTTCTGTCGTTACCAGGATCTCTTTCTGTTCAGGCTTCGCGGCGTCTCCACTTCCGGCGTCGGAAGATTTAGGTTCGTCGGCCGCGGCCGTCAACGCGAGACTGCAGAAGCAGAGGGCGAGGATCTGGGCTAATCGATTTGTTTGGCGGATTGCCAGCCCGCAAGTGAAACAAGGTAGCGACGAACGACCGGTCATGAGTTATTCCTGGTTTTGAGTTGCGATTCCTGGTGCGGTGTCATTAGGTGAGGGCAGGTGCAATCCTCATCTTGTTGATAACGACTGATCCCCTATTTTAATTGCGAATCGAAACTGGGAGAACATGTTAGCTCCACAATTCTGTTGGAATTCAACTGAAGTACCGCGGGCACTCGCATGGTCCACCACGAGTCCTACTTCAAAGCGTTCCACTCCTGGAGCGTGGCTTTTGATTTCTGGTATTCCATTAAGACTTTCCACTTCCCGTTTTTCTTGACGAGTAGCCCTTCAAAGTGAATGTAGTCATCCGTGCCTTTGCCGTCAGACCCTACCGTCGAATAGTGAAAGAGGCCTGTTTCGTGGGCGGTGGCATCATCTCCGAACCGTTGAGAAAATTTGAACTCGACATTGGCTTGCATCTTTCCTGCCTTAGTATCCACGAATCCCGGCTTCCAACGTGCCAACGCTTCGGCGAGCGGCTGACTGGTCTGTTTCGATCCAGAGACCAGCACGCCTTCGTCATGGCAGGTGGCTTTATATCCCTCAAAATCTCCTGCTCGGACCGATCGCGTCACTTCGGTCCAGAAGGCGTCAAGCTCGCGTAGCCTTGCTTTGTCATCCGACGCGAAAATTGGCGCGACGCCGAAGGCAACTAAAAACAGAATACTTAGCAAGCGTTCCATGTGTCATCCTTTGTTGCAGAACAGGCAATGTCATCAGGCCTCGCCTGAGGTGATCGGATCCCGTCAATTCGCAATCCAGCAGACATAGCCTGACCTATCGGAACTGATCCGTCAAAAAGAAGTGAATGCGGCGATTTCACAGTCAGTCGAATTGCTAGTTCTTTCCCTCGAACAATTCGACCATCGCCTGTCCCAGCGCTTCGCCGACCAGCATGTACGTCTCGGCGTTTTGGTTGTAGTGAAAGCCTTGGTTTCGTGGGGAGACCTCGGCTTCGCGCCAGAAGTCTCGCGTCTCGACGGTTTTCACATTGCCTTTGAACTCCGGGTACTTGCCATGGTCACCGCTGACGGCGACCTGTGCTTTGGTGACAGTTAGCGTGTTGCCCGACATTTTCCAGCCGCCGAATCCAATCGTCGCGACGACGAACGGCGCGGCGGGGGCCTTGAACTCCTTACGCAGCGTCTTGATCAGGTGTACGAGGTTCCGCTCGTAGCGGCCTGCATGGACCGCGTTGCCGGTGTCCTTATGCCCCTGCCACCAGACGAAGCCGGCGATCTTATAACCTCGGCCCTTAAACTGCGGGAACTCGTCGTCGAAGTTGGCGAGTACCTTGTGAGCGGCTTGAAAACAGTCATCGTATTGCTTGCCCGCGTACCAGTTGATCGGCTTTCGCTCCGTGCCCTTGTCCCACACGGCGGGCGAGTCCTTGTAGCCCGCGTAGACCTTTCCGTCGTACTCGTACCGCTCGCTGCCCGGCGGCAAGAAATCCCACGCCAGACTCCGGTTGCCCTGCGACGCCTTGAGGATCAGCACCGGTTCATCATGGAAGTCGCCCACGACATGACCGAAGCCGAGTTCGGGTCCGATACTGTTGCTGCTCGCTCCGCAGCCGACGCTCAGCCGCTTGTTCGCCCCCGCGGTCACGACGCCCTTGTACCAAACGTCGTCCCGCTCGACCCACGTGCCCCGGTCATCGACTAGGTGCGGGAACTTGCCGTCAGTCTTCACGACGGTTGCCAGCGTGCCGGGGATGTCGACTCGAGCGATCCAGCCCAAACCGTTGGCTTGGTCGGTGAGGTAGGTAATTTTAAACGGGACACTCTTGCCGGCGGTTAGCTTGATGTGTTGGTGCACCGCGCTCTTGCCGACCTCCTTGCGATACACCTCGACGCCGCTGACTTCCATGATGTTGTGAGTCGAACCGCCATAGCCGGGCCGGAACTCGTACAGTCCCGTGGTCTTCGGCTCGATGACGCCTCGCACGACCTGAGTCCCGCCGCCGGGATAGGACGTCGGCGTGACCCCGCCGAACTGTTCCAGCTTCAGTGTTTTGATCGGCTTCATCTTGTCGTAGTCGGCGTCCGCAACGTACGGTTTCGGGTAGACGGAGACGACCGGATCCAGAAACTCCGATCCCCAACGGCTTCCACCGCCGGTTACCTGCCCGATGCCC
>JAJDEH010000326.1 GCA_029259935.1 Planctomycetota bacterium | reverse complement strand
GGCGATGATGGGACGGCCGACGTATACGCGACGTGGCGCATAAACGCCGTAGTCTCCCCCGTAGTAGCCGCCGTATCCGCCGTAATACGGCGAATAGCCATAGCTGGAGCCAATATGCACTCCAAAGCCACCGTGATAATGCCCGCCGTACCCATGTCCACCGTGTCCATGTCCACCGTGCCCGTGCTGAGCCGAAGCCGTGGAGGAAAAGCCAATGATCGCCAAGGCAAGTATCGCGAACGTTATGCGTTTAGCCATCTGACAACCCTCGTTCGTGCCGAACCAGTTTGGGGCCAACTGTGCTACACCAGCTGTAACTATACGCCAGTCGAGCACGAGCGGCAAATCGGCGGCCTTTCGAATATCGAACAAGATGCGGCGGACAATGAATCGCGCTCACGGTTGAACTTGCGGCGCCGTCACACCAGAATATCGTTTTTGAAGCCAATTGAGCGCCTCTTCGACGCGGCCTCGATCCGTACTTCGGGAGGAGTTTTCTAGGACGGTGAGCAGCTCATTCCTTTCGTTGTCGGCAAGCCTTGCGCCGTCGAACCTCGCGCCAATGCCCAAGAGAAGAGTTGCCACTGCGGGGGTTGCTGCGCTGGCACGGACACATTTTTTTAATTGTTGCATTGACGTGAATCACCTTGGTTAGTTGTGTGATCGTATGCCGGCCAGCTCGTTCTTGCCCGTGACGGCGGCCCCTGGAGGTTGACCGCAAAGCGTCTTGCAATCCCGCCAAAAAAAACTACCACGACGAGAACCCGAAAAAAACGCCCGGCATTTGGATAGCGATTGGCTGTAAACGGCGCTCAAATAGTGCAGCGCTCGGGGTGAACGGGGCCTCGTTTACGTAGGCTGTGTTGAGAATGCAAAACATTCGCGCTCGCTCCTCCTCCGGAGGGGAACGGGCTGTGACGATTACGACGCTTGTTCCTCGGGTGCCGATTCTTTGGGCTCTTCTTCGACCGGGGTATGGCCGTCCGCTTGGACGTCGTGCTGTTGGCGGCGGGCGTCTTGCAGGCGGTAGCTTTCGCCGGTCGCTTCCAGGATGTGGCCGATGCGTTAAGCGGTCGAGCAGGGCGCCGGTCAAACGCTCGCTGCCGAGCACTTCCGTCAATTGGCCAAATAGCGGATCGGTCGTCACAATCACACTCTGCCGTTCGTACACCGTGCTGATCACGTCGAACAGCTACTCGGCGCCCGGCTTGCTGGCCGGCACGTAGCCCAACTCGTCGAGCACCAGCAGATCGAACTTGACCAACTGGGCTTTCATCCGCGACAGTGGCCCCGCTTCGCGGGCCTCCATCAGTTGCGTGACGGGTTCCGTCACGCGATAGCACCGCACCATCGCGATGGTCCCCACGACGCGGCGGCCGCCGAACACGCCGAGTCCAGACTTTCCCTTCGCGACGGTGTGCTTGCAACCGAATGTCGTTTACCCAACGTTGCCAAGCCGAGGCTTTTGGCGACATGTCGCAAAGGGCAGGCGGATTACCGCTGTCCGCCGCAGGTCGCATTCGCGCTTCGTCTGGTAGCGGTTGATCGCATTATCTACCGGGAACTTGCGTCGCCGTAGTCGCAGTCAGCGTCAACCGACCGTGGCCGATACCTGTCGGGCCACGGTCGGCTTTCCACCGCATTGTTAGTAACCGAAGTGAAGGTCGAGCAGTCGTCCGTGGTAGTATCCACCGATCGCCGGGGCATATTGCTCGTAGTGGCCGTGCCGCGGTGCTGGCCGATAGCCGTGCGTATTGCCATTGTAGTAGCCGCCGTATTGGCGGCCGCCATGATGTTCGCCGTAATGTCCGTTGTATGAACCGTAATGGCCGCCGTGCCCTTGGTGTCCACCGGCGTAGTGCCCACCGCCGCTGTGTCCGCCACCGTGGCTCTGGCGTCCGTGACGTGATTGTGCCTGGGCGGGCGAAGCGTAGCCGATTGCCGCTGCTGTTAGAACAGCGACGAATCCGAGCGAGAATAGTTTGCGAATTGACCGTCCCATGACCGTTCTCCGTTTGTTGGTTGGCGTTTCCGCCATGTTTCGTTGGGCCTCTATCTGGATACCGTCAGAGAGTCGGTCGACCCGCCAACAACTTTAGAAAACTTAGACGGTTCAACCTTCTTAAACTGATGCGGAATCCTTCGGACGACATTCGGCTCTAGGATTGGGCGTGAAATCGATCACGACGGCCTTCCTGGGCGTGACGACCACATTCCCCGGATGCAAGTCCCGCAGCCCCGGAAACCTCGCCCATGTACGCCCACTTGGCTACACAAACCGAACTGCGCTTGTTGGCCGGCACCGTGGTCTTTCGTTCTCGGCGTATTGCGTTAACCGGTGGCCCCGCGGAGATTCCGCTAACCGTTTTAGCTCCCCGGAAGTAACGCTCCTCGAAACAATGCGTGCAGAGTTCGACGACACATTTCCCGTGATCGCCACTGGAGTGGCGCTCGAGTGATCGGTTTGTCTGACGGGGACGCTCGGCGTTTGCGGCTGGGTGGAATCGGCGGTCGCTTCGGCCGGTGGATCGCTGGAAGCGGTTTCGTCCACGGCGTCTTAGGGACCAAGGACTTCCGGCAGTCGGCGTTCCCGCGAATTCGCTTTAACCGGGGGGAAACGCTCAATCGGTCGAAACCATCGGGCCGATACAATCGAAAGCCGGCGTTCGCGCCGATTCCCTTCCTCAACCATTGTCCTGTGGCCACCGCGGGCATAGACTGTGTTGCTTGGATTCCTGGTTTTACTGAGATTGCAGCGTGTTTCGACGGTACGTCACCATTGTGCTAATCCTCGGGTACGTCGCCAGTCAGATGGCATCGTTGTCCCATGCGCACGGGTCGCAGCCCGCGGGACACGACGAACGACCGCATGTGCATGGCAGTTGGATCACCCGGCTCTTGGGTATTGCTGATGAAGCAACTAACGAACGCGACGCTTCTCATCGCCACCACGATCATTCGCACGGCGGCCACTCGCATACGCACGACAGACCTCAGGCCCCATCCGTTCCAACCGAGCCTGCCAATCCCGACCACGACTCGACTTGCATCTATCTAGCCGACGGCGGGCATGGTGCATTAAATAGCGGTACGGGCGCGTTTTTTGCAAGCGTGTTTCATCAGGCGCACTTCGCCGACGAGGCCGTTTGTTCGCATTTGCAGGCGACGCCGATTATCGTGCGTCAACTTCAGCGCCCCCCGGACTCACTTCTAAGCGGCTGCGCGCTCATTCTGAAACTGCGTACTCTGCGCATTTGATTGGCTCTCGACGTGTGCTACCGCGCAACGTAGCGCGCTAGCGCGACTGCGCCACTCTGGGGTCGGCCACTCCCGGTCGCTGCCCGCTTCTTCCGGCGAAGGCGAGAGGAATCTGTATGTTGCGTTCCAAGCGAAATTGGCTCGTTGGGCTTGTGCTCGTTGCCGGCGTCGCGGCGGGCGGATGGGCGCTATCGAGCGCGTGGCGAGGAAGTGACGCAGACCATGATGATGCGGGCACGCCGATGCCCGCCACTAGCATGGTGCAGCAACTTCGACTGTCGCCGCAGGCGCA
>JAJDEH010000325.1 GCA_029259935.1 Planctomycetota bacterium | reverse complement strand
GCCCGCCATGGCGCCTCCTCCGCCAAAACGGCAGTCAAACCACCCGCCGCTCACCCTGGCGCAAACCGCGTGCCAAACCAAAAGAAACCGATAAGCAACCCGAAAGAAAATTCCGCGCCGAACAGGATTGGGGGGCCCCAGGGGTTGCGTTCAATAATTCCCCCATTCGGCCCCAAAGCCGGCCGCGCTCCCTGCGGCCAAATAAATCGAAGCGTCTGGCGAACCAAACGCCGCTGGTCGACCGAGACGTCGACCTATCGAACTGAACCACGAGCCTACCCGATTCGTGGCCCGATTTCCACGACAAATCAGGTGGGCCGCGAATTGTTTTTCGACCGCGGTCACGCCCACCAAACCGGGTCCGATCCGAATTCGTGCAAAGCAGTGCAAATCGCTGCGAACTCGCGGGCACCAATACTGGCGCCACGCCGCACTCGCTCGCTCAATCTCTTGGACCCCAGTTCTGTCACGGTCTCCCGACCGTGACAGCCGCTCGACCGATAGGTCTCCAGATTCAGCTCTTTGAAGGCGGCGCTGATAGCAAGTGCGAAATTCCCGACGTTTTTTCGAGTCCGTCGGCGTTCCTGGCAACCTGGCAGACCGGTCGCAACACGTCGCAAACTTCAATAACAAGCCGCCCTAAATTCGTAACGGAGTAATAGTAGGCGAGGCTCAAATCGGCCACCGAGCATTACTCCGAGTAGTTCGCGGAGGTGACCTCCGAGTTGCCGTTCCAAGCCAAGCATCCGCCGAAGCAACTCGAAGACATCCAGGGCATGATCGGCGAAGGGCTGAAGATGCTTTCGCCCTATGACCGGCAAATCCAGATCGACCGGTACGTTCCAGGCCGACCGCTGGAGGAGCGTTCTGAGTCGCTCGACCTCAATTGCGTGCTGCCAAGGTGCGATTATGCCGCGCCGAACGACGGCTTCGGGTGGCATACCGAGCGGCCGCGGGCAGGGTCAAAAAAAATCTCTGGCCGGTGTGACTTTTCCACCGCCGGCGAAGTCTAAATCAATGGCGACGCAATAAGCATGCCGACGTACGGACGCTGCGGAGCGAATTCGTGTCGCGATCCGAGGAAATGCCGAGGCCGTTACGGCGGTCGACACGAAAATTCGCGCGGACGATGACCGGACGTTGTACATCCCCAATGCGCAGCTAGTGGATTCGTTGGTCCACGAAGAGAACCAAACCAGCTAACGTTTACACCTCATTTTTCTAACAGGAGAAAAGATGAACGCATTGCTACTCGCGAATGCGGCAGCTCAGGACGGCGCCGTCGGTGTCGGCAAGGACGTCACCGAAAAAGCCATCGTGACAGGCCAAGAGACGTGGGATCGAGTCACCACGCAGATGACCGATCTCGTGGGCGGTTACCTTCCTAATGCCGCCGCGGCCCTTATATTGCTGGTTGTCGGCTGGATCACTGCTCTGGTGATTGCAGCGGTCGTCCGCGCGGCACTGCGGAAATTGGGAATCGACCGACGACTGTCCGAGTCCGTGCCAGGCGGCGGTGCGGCCGAACATCCGCAGCTTAGTCGCCGCATTGGCAAGGGTGTGTTCTACCTGATCATGCTCTTCGTCCTCGTGGCATTCTTTCAGACGCTAGGACTGACGGCCGTAAGCGAACCGCTCACGGCGTTCCTCAACCAGGTCTTTGAATATGCACCCCGCTTGATTGCGGCCGGCGTGTTACTGTTCCTGGCCTGGGGCGTGGCCACCGTCCTACGCTTCGTGGTCCGACAGGCATTGACGGCGGCAAAAATCGACCGCCGTCTGACACGCGAGGCGGGCGGCGACCAGGACGAACACCTTCCGGTCGCGAAGACCCTTTCCGACGCGACGTACTGGCTCGTGTACCTTTTGTTCCTTCCCGCACTGCTCGACGCCTTGGCCGTACCGGGCCTTCTCGCGCCGGTCAGCGGCATGGTGACGGAAATCCTCGGATTCTTGCCAAATCTCTTTGCCGCGAGCGTGATCCTCGGCGTCGGTTGGTTCGTCGCCCGAATCGTTCAACGCGTAGCGGCGAACCTCCTCGTCGCGGCTGGCATCGACCGACTCAGTGAGCGAGTCGGACTCTCGACGGTGATTGGCGCTTCGAAGCTTTCGGGCGTATTGGGCCTGCTCGCGTATATTCTGATTCTCGTGCCGGTGATCGTCGGATCGCTGAACGCATTGCAGATCGCGGCGGTAACCGACCCCGCTAGCCAAATGCTCAACACGATTCTGGGGTCGTTGCCGGGCATCCTCGCGGCAGTGCTAGTCGTCGGCGTGGCCTACGTCGTCGCCCGAGTCGTCTCGGGGCTGGCAACCAACATGCTTGTCGCGATCGGCTTCGACAAGTTGCCGGCTCGACTCGGACTGGCGACTGAACCGGTCGAGGGGCGGCGCACGCCCTCCCAAATCGCCGGAACGGTTGTGATGGTCGCCATCGTGTTGTTTGCAGCGATGCAGGCCCTGCCGATGCTCGGTTTCGACCTGCTGGCCAGCATGATGAGTGATTTCCTGACGTTTGGCTCTAGCGTCTTGTTGGGCCTCGTGATTCTCGGATTAGGCCTGTACTTCGCCAAGCTTGTGGCCGATCTGATTCAGGATTCCGGGATCGCAAACGCTCGGCTCTTGTCGACGGTTGCTCGGGTCGCGATTCTCGTGCTGGCAGGTGCGATGGGCCTGCAGCAAATGAATCTCGCCCAAGAGATCATCAATCTGGCATTCGGCATCACCTTGGGCGCCGTCGCCATTGCCGCGGCGCTCGCCTTTGGCATCGGAGGCCGCGACGCCGCAAAGAAACTGGTGGATGACTTCGCGAAATCGCGGCGGAACGCCGAATGAGGCGAGAACGCTAACCGCTGAATTACAAGTAGGTCCGAGCGCCCAATGGGCTCGGGCCTACTCGTTCAGCAATAAAGAGCGGACGCGAAATGACCGGGCTACGAACCTGATTTGTTACAGAGTACACATGTCGACGTTGTCGAAATTGCGTCCGTAGTACTGCATGTAGTTGGCTTTACGCTCTAACGCTTGGATAACAAACTTGGTGAAATTGATCTTGGTGAATTTCTGCGCGCTACCCAGTCCACCGGGGCTAAATACGTTGATTTCCATCAGCTTATCCCCCACAATGTCCAAACCTACCAGGAACATGCCGTCTTGGACCAGCTTGGGCCGCACGATTTCGGCGATCTTGAGATCCGTCTCGGTGATTTCCGCGGCTGCCAACTTGCCGCCAGCATGGATGTTGCTGCGCATGTCGTCGCCGCTGCGCCTGCGCCGAAAGGCGGCATACTTGCCCTTAACTTGCAGCGGTCTTCCATTCATTACAAACAACCGCACGTCGCCGTCTTTCGCCGCTTCCAAGTACTCCTGGCAGATGACAAAGCCGTCACGGCTGACGGCATCGATCATTTGATTCAGGTTTGGAAGGTCGCTTTTTTCCACGAGAAACACGCTGGCGCCGCCCGAGCCTTGCAGCGGTTTGAGCACGCATCGGCCCTCTTCTTTCGCAAACGCCTTGATCTCGTCGCGGTCGCGCGTGATCAGTGTGCGTGGGCGGACTTTGTCGGGAAACAATTGGAAATACATCTTGCTGTTCGCTTTGGCGAGGCCGTTTGGATCGTTCACGACAATCACACCGTGACGCATCGCCACGCGACCGAATTCCGCCGCGGTCGTTGCCGCCCAGGGCCGTTTGAGATAATCGTCGGACGGCACGTTGCGGAGCATCAAAACGTCCAAGTCATCAATCGTGATTCGCTGTGAGACTCCCTTCTTCCCTTGCAAGTCGACCAAGTAGGATTCCGACGATGAGTACCTTTTATCTTTGGAAACATTACGCGCCCGAGCTCGAATATATTCATCGGCGTCATAGGCCACGTCGCCGACTCCCATTACATAAGCGTCGTGGCCTTGCTGATGGGCTTCGTGGGCTAACCGCGTCGTAGTGAACCCCGCTTCTTCGGTCATTACGTCGTTAACAAGAAATCCGATCTTCATTTGAAAACCCCTTTCGTAGGACAAGTGTCCTCAGTTGTCTAAAACAGCGTAAAGCGAGCAAGCAAGGGCGCTTACTCTACGGTCTTCAAAGATGCCGCCGACTCAACGTCGCTGCAATTGCGGCAGTCGTACGTCTATGTAATTAACTCGTCGCTCCAAAGCTTTTAGCACGGCGTGCGTAAAGTTGCCTTTCTCGAACGTTTCTGCGCTCCCGAAGCCACCCGGACTGACGGCGTGTGTCTCCATGAGTTTGTCGCCGACGACGTCCCGTCAGACAAGTAACATGCCGCCTTCTACCATTCTCGGACGCGCCATGTCGGCAAGTTGAATCATCGTGTAGTTTACATCCGCACGCCGCGATCGGCCGTCGGCGTGAAAGTCGCTGCAGATGTCGTCTCCCGTGCGGGCGCGGCGGAAAGCGGCGCACGATCCTCGTATGTGTTCCGGCATGCCGGTCAACAGGATTAGACGTTTGTCGCCCTCCGCAGCAGCCGGCAGATACTCTAGCGCCGTCACATAGCCGCCGCGGCTCGGACAAACAATCTCCCGCGACGACATGCAAGTGCTGTGCATGGCCGGATCCTGGATTCGTGATTCGCTCGGTTGTGGTCTGCATGGCTATTCTCTCTTGAGCGCGTCGAGCACTGCGGAAGTCGTGAATTGCAGGGCTTCACCGATCGCTTCGACAGAGTCTTCGTCGGGTTCGCCGGTCCACTCATCCATGAAGAACTTCTTGAATTCGACAGCGATTACGCAGGCTGCGTTTGGAAATGTTTCGTGTGCCCAGCGAGGGTGATTGCCGCCAAAAAACTTCACATTTTCACGCACGTCGAGATTGCCACCTGGAAAGTCAAACGCTCGAAGTGTATCGATGAATGCATCGATCACAGGCGCCCAGCGCTCGCGTTCCATCGTACCGGTGCCGACGTTGACAAGCGGGTTTCCTTGCGGATTCGCGGGCGGTCCTTCCGGGCCTTCACGGCGGTGGTTGTAGGTGTGCAAGTCGAACACGACGAACCTGCCGTACTGTTTCGCAAGCTCGCCGTATAGTTCGCCCAGCGCTGCGTAGAACGCGTCGTATTCAGCGAGTGACCGACTGGCGACATCATCCGGCAACGTATCTTTCCAAACCTTCAAGCCCCAGGCATGTTCGGGCGTCCGATACACAGCCTTGTCGCGAGGACGATTGAGGTCCGTTTCAAATCGGGAACGCAACCCGACCACGCGCGTCGGAGCGACCTTTGTCCATCGACCGGTGAACGGATCTTCCTCGCGCAAGCGCCCCGCTTCGTCGAGCGACATATACTCGCCAAGCTCCTCGCGCAACTCATGCCCGTCATGAATAGCCGTCGCGACAAGCGGCCCATGCCCGATTTGTAATCGCCAGATGTGATCAGTCATCGAATACTTCCTTGCAAGAGGGGCAACCGCGCACATGAAGCAATGTCCCGCGGTGCGACGCGTTCATGACTAATGGCTTTCGCCTCTCCATTACGATGTGTCCTATGGCGGCCTCTCTCGTTTCCGCGCCAACACCGTGTCCACGGTCGCATGCTTCCATGTTGAGCTCTGTGACCAAGGCACGAAGCAAGAGTGCAGTTCTCGACATCGCAATACCAACAAAAAGAGACAATCTTCGTTTCGACGGAGTCTGTGTTCTGTAGAACGACGATCAGCGCGGCACGCGCAAGCAGTGGGATGTTCGCGATTTCAAGTGCTAGAGTTTGATTGTGTTTGTGATGTCCGGCTATACCTACGGTTAAGTCGCGGCGCGCAGATGGCGTTTCAACCTCTCGTCGTCACAATGCACGTTGGCCGACGATTGTCCCGACCGACTGAATCGCGTCACAAACAGTGCGAAGGTCTCCAATGGAATCGTCGTGAAGCGCGATGTCAAACGCTTCTTCCAGGCGCGACGCCAATCCGATACGGTTGATCAAATCGACGCTACGATCGGTCTGCCGATGCTTCAGGGAGTTCCCAACAGTCGCGATATCAAACTCGTTGACAGGAACGCCAATCACCTCCTTAGCGTAGGTCGTCATGCCGCTCAACGCTTTCTGTTGACTTGAGCGGGTCGCACCGTTCGTTCTGTACCGTCCCTCGAACCTTCGGATTTGTCGGCCTGCGCATTGGCCCCTTTCCCCGCGTGGTGGCCGCCGAGTGTTTCCAGTCTCTGGCCGGCTTCCTGCAAGGCCTTCCCCGTCTCGGCCGCGGAGTCTTTTGCTCCTTTTACGGCGCGGCCGGCATCCTTTCTGGCCTGGCGAGTGCGAGTCTTGATTGCAACTACCCCATCGCTGTGGCGGAAGGAAACCCCGCCGAGCGCGTAGGAGAGACGGAATACAGCGATCAACTACACGGGCCCCAGCATCAGGAGCAACCGATTGGATGAGGCGTTTCGGCATTTTGGTTTTGACGTTCATTCCATAGCGCAAAAGGTCACTCCAATGCTCAGCAATTCGTGTGCCAGGTGGGAAATCGCTGTTTGGACGCAGTTGATAACCCGTTGGAGGTAAATGACTTACGGTGCGAACAACTGACTGGATCGACGTATCGCGTGAATCGAATTGCCGATACAATCGGGTGCAAGCACCTGACTTTGGTGTCCGCCGCCGACGGCATATGTAGAGGAAATCATGCTCGTTCGAGCCCTGCTAATTGTTGACAATGCGGAATCGGAGCGACGACTCGATCGAATCTTCGAGCCGCTCGAAACCGCGGTCGCCACCGCTCCGCACAAGGCGGTGCTGTGGGATCGCGTGAAAGCATTTCCGGCGGACCTAGTCGTCGTCGGGCGGTCGTCGCTTCCCGATCCCATTGAATCGACCATCGAGACCATTCAAGCATTGCCCGAACGCCCGGAAGTGATCGTCGTCAGCGAGGAAGAGCACGCGGAAGAACGTGCCCGCCTGCTGATCGCCGGATGTACGGCCGTGTTGAACATGACTCTGGATGACCACACGCTGCGCGACGTATTCAACGCCTTTGTCACGCGGCAGCGAAAAACGAGTATTGAACGCTTGCAACACGAGATCGACGCGCCCTCGGCCATGCTCAGCGACTTCGAGTCGGTGAGCACAACGATGCAATCCTTCCTGCGCATCGTGAAACGAGTCGTCGAACCAGACAGTTCGTTACTCATTCAAGGAGAAACGGGGGTCGGCAAAGAACGGCTGGCGCGGGCCATTCACGCGGCTAGTCCGCGGGCGTCGGGTCCGTTCATCCCCGTGATCCTGTCGGCCTTTCCCGAAACGCTGCTCGAAGGGGAGTTGTTCGGATACGAAAAAGGAGCGTTCACTGGTGCGGTCGGCGCACGTCGAGGCTGCTTCGAGCTGGCACACGGCGGTACGATCTTTCTTGATGAGATCGGCGAATTGCATCAACATGTACAAGTCAAACTCTTGCGCGTGTTGCAGGAGCGCGTGATCAAGCGTTTGGGCAGCGAAGAACAGATGCACGTAAACGTGCGCATCGTGGCGGCCACCAACCGCGACTTGCACGAAGAGATGAAGACGAGACGCTTCCGCAACGATCTATATTACCGTTTGAGCGTCGTGACGCTCGACGTTCCGCCCTTACGCCAGCATCCCGAGGACATTCCCAAGTTGGCGGAACGATATCTGGCCGATTTTTGCGTGCGGTTTAGCAGCAAGGTTTCGTCGTTTTCAGAAGAGGCCATGCAAGCGCTGGTGCGTTATTCCTGGCCCGGTAACATTCGAGAGCTCATTAACGTTGTCGAAAGATCCGTTCTGTTGTGCGAGCGAGACCAGATCACGCTTGACGATCTTCCTCGAACCATCGTCCCTGCGCCTCGGCATGGAGGTGCCACGACGACATCATCGGCGTTGGACGTGCTATTTGACGGCGACTGGAAGTCGCGATCCTGGAAAGATGTACGCAATGCGCTCATTAGTTCGTGCGAACAATCGTACTTTGTCGATCAACTTGAAAAGACCAGGGGCAATGTCGAAGAGACGGCCGGCCGTGCCGGTATTAACCCGCGATCGTTGTACGATCTCATGAAGCGGCACGGCTTGAAGAAAGAAGATTTTAGAATCGGTGGAGAATAGGAATGGACGATTGGAAAACAAGTCTGATCTACCTAGCGATGGCCGTCGTCATGGTGCTGCTCAACGGCTTCTTCGTTGCGGCCGAGTTTGCGCTGGTCAAGGTACGGGGTAGCCAGCTGGTTGATTTGGTCGAGGCGGTGGGAGAAGTTGACGGGAAATCCGCAACCGCGAACTCAATATCAGCCAGCGTGATTCGCACGGCGGCGAGTAGACTTCGCGAATGAAACGGCCGACGCGGCCAAACCGCACAGCAACAACGCGGCCGACGACGGTTCCGGCACGGCCGCGGTCGATTGCGACGCAACGATGGACTGTCCAAGATGCGTTTGCAGCATCGCGAGGTCCGCTACTGTCGTCGCGCCGTCGTCGTCGAAGTCACCGGTGCTCCAGGTGCTGTCGGTTGGCGTACCGAAGTGCTGAGCGAACAGCGCGGCGTCGGTGCGGTCGACCGTGCCGTCGAGGTTGATGTCGCCGGGGTAGGCGAAAACGCCATCGCTAAGCGCCGTCATCATGATGCCGGTCGCCGACGGGGCGATGTCAAACTCGAAGCCGGGGAGTAGATTTCGCACATCAAATTGCGCCGCGGTCAGGTCAGCGTTTCCCGTAGTCACCAAAAACTCGAACGCTTCGCCCTGGCTGGGTGCAAAGCCGTCGATGAATTTGAGCACCACTTGTCCTTCGATCGTCATGTCGCCGGTCACCACCAGCACGTCGTGCTCGGTATCCGGCGTCAGGCCGGCGAACTCGATCTCTAAAGCCCCGCCGGCCTCCAACTCCAGGTCGCCGTTGATCGTCAGCGTGCCGGGCGACAATCCGGGCGAGATGGAACCGGGGCCGACGACCCTAGCGTTGACTGTTCCGGTGCCCGCAATGCGCCCATGTTCCGTGTTTTGTATTTCTGTGCCAGCATTGAGCACACCGTTAATCAGCGCAAATCGTCCAGGAGTTCCGTCCCCCACCACGATCAAATCGTTGGCGGTGACGGTCGCTTGTTCGATGATGACCCTGCCGGCGTCAATACCGAGATCCGGATCACCGCCTGATAGCCTGATTTTATCGAACGTCATTTCCGAATCAAACCTGACTCGCACGGCCCCCCCATCGACCGCCAGATCGCCGAAGGTGTTCGTCCATGTGCCGTCCGTGATAACGTGAAGATTTCCGTTGTCGTTGACCCGCGTCAACGCCCCGGTCTGCACCACGCTACCTCCGAGCGAGACGTTGACCAAGCTGTAGCTGCCGTCTCCATTGAACGCGTCGACAATGACGTCACCACTGATCTCGGCCGTCGCGTCGTTAAAGACGAGCAAAGATGCACGCTCCTCCGTGCCAGGCCGCGTACTTCCCAACGTGATGCCGTTGACTTGAAGCACCGCGTTGTCAGAAATTGCTACCGTGGCGATTCCGGTCTCCACTGCCGCGATGATTAGCGAATCACCCAAGGTCAGTGCGCCTTGTCCAGATACTTGGAGCACAGCCTCGTCCGTATCACCAGCAGTTACCGCAGCGCTCAGGAATTCCGCGGCCGCCTGATTCTTAACAGCAAATGAGCCGCCTGCGATATCGAGTTCGCTACCGGACGTGGACCATACGGTGCCGGCGCCGTCGACCTCGACGCTGCTGCCTTGATGAACAAAGACGGTTGGCCCCAGGATGGACTCGAGTTTTCCGCCGCTCTGAACGAACAGTTTGCCGGGCCGGTTGTCGCCAACGCGAATCGACGTGTTGATCGACAAGACACCACCGTTGCGCACGATCGTCTGACTGTCGTTGCCGTCGTTGCGGGCGATCAATAGATTCGACACGTTTGCCGAGCCGCCCGATTCGACGACGAGCTCGGCCCGTTCCTCGGCGCCGACCCGAACCGTCTCCCCCATCAAATCGCCACCGTCGAGCACTTCTAGCTTGGCCACCGCGCCTTCGGCGGCACCCAAGCTCGCGTGATTCACCTCCAGCGTCAAGTTAGTCAACTGCAAAGTGACGTCGTCCAAGAGCTCCGCACCCATCGTCAGCAGATCCGCCCTAAGCTCGAGGCCGCTCCCCAGACCGTTCAGGACTGCCCTGCCAGTCCCTTCGAGGCGTATTCCTTCAACCGAATGATTCTCCGTGAGTGGAACGTCATACAAATAGTTTGCGCCGCGGAAGACGGCCGTGTCGCCCGTCCCGGGAACTTGTTGAAGGTCCCAGCTTGCTTCCGCGCCCCAATCGAGTGCGCCAATCCAAACGAACTCAGGCGACGGCAGGATCACCACCCAGGGAAGGTTGGTGAAAGCAAGTGTCCGGCCATTGTCCGAGATCAATGGAATCTGGCCTCTAAAATCCTCGTCGGTCAAATCGACGCCACCTTCCTCCAGAAATTCGCTCATTTTCCGCATACCATTCGTCTCGTCCCAAATCCAAGGAACCGTCAGCCTACTTCCGCTGGATGAGCCCGTGCCGTCGACAGTGCCCACTCCTACGACCACGGAGCCATCGCCGCTCACGCCAAATGCTGTGGTTGTGTATGGGTCGCCCTCCTGAAGCTGCCCTAGAGGTTGAAACACACCGTTGGTCCAGCGATATGCCTCCGAACCGAACTCGGGATTGGAATAGTAGCCAACAACGGTCGTGCCGTCCCCCGAGATGCCCCCCGTGCGAACATAATCGTTGTGACCAGCTCTTGGGCCGGGCAAATTGTCGAGGATCATGTATCCGCCTGTTTCCGTCCACAGAGTCGATGCAGTATACGTTGTTGAACCCGGAAAAAGGCCGGTAGAAGTCCCGGCGACAGTACTTCCGTCGTTCGATATGCGGCTCGGAGAAAAACTTCCGGTCGCCGGGGCGATATCTGGAGAACGAAAATCAAGAAGGCCTCCTTCAGCGGTCCAAAGACCAGATCCGTTGCCGACGATTTTGGAACCGTCCGCGGAAATGTCGATTAGGTTATTGAGAGGAATCTCCTGCAACACCCCCCCCTCGAGCAGGCGATACGAATCATTTCCGGCCCTACCCGCAGCCACCGCGCCGTCGTAGGAAATCGCCAGGGGTTTGAAGCAGAAGCATCCGTTGTCGTTCAATTCGCTGATGCCCTCGGCCATTGTCCATCGAATCGGCCGTCCATCGGTTGTAGAACCCAGCACGACCTTGCCGTCTCCGGATAGGACTTTGATCGCTGTTTGAGGAAACGGCCCAGGTAGTACGCCAACGTCGACTAATTGAAACGTATCCGCCCGAACCGGACTGGCTAGCGATGCCAAGAGAAACGCGAAACCAAGGCAACAGAAGGCGATATTCTTCATAGCGATACCCCTACAGGCTCTAGTGGTCAGATGTGTGCGCTACCCTGCGTGGTCACAGAAATCAACGACGGACCACGTCCGATCCATCATCCGAAAGCTCGATGGTCTCCTGTTCGACGAGATGGAAGAGACTCGCAGCAACCGCCCTCCAGGTCCGCGCCGCGTCGAGAGCTTGTCGTAACAATCTCCGTCAATACGAAAAACATCGGGCAGAATATGTCGACTCAGGTTTTCTACTGAAGCCTTTGGGGCTGTCGATGGTCTCATTCGCGAGCGGACGAATCTGCGCAGCTCGCCCCCTATGTAAACTGCGCGGCGGTGTCCCACTTCGACAGGAAAGAGGGGTTTTTCGCAGAATCGATGCCAGGTCGCAAAAGGTGACCATGCCGAGCAACGCAACCAATTGAGCTGGGTGCCCACTGTGGTGCCGAGCTTATCGGAAGAGTTGCCCACAATCGTGCCATCCAACTCGCCGCTCAGCGGCACAGTTTGCATCAACTTGCACGGCCGAACCCCACCGCCAAACGCAACGGGGTCGCCGAACCTGGCGACCCCGTTTGACGTTAGACGTGCTGCGTCAAGGACTTACGGAAGCGGTGAGCACGGGAGTCGAACCCTCAACCGGTTTCCCGGCACCACATTTCCAGTTGCGTCGGGCGGTGTTCCTCCAGCGTCCAGGATCGTCGTATCTCGTACAACGCTGCGGGTTTCGGGCGAGGGCCAAAATCCACTGCTGTCGGCCAACGTGCGCCCTTGTACGCCCACTTGGCTACACATTGGCTACATGGAGGGTCTTGCGCCGCGAATCCATAGCATACCTAGTCACGGCCAACGTGCCGCCGAGAGTCGCCCAGGCGCAGGCACGCCATTCGACGATCACGCTGACGATGGATCGGTATACGCACTTAGAAATGGGCGATTTGGTCGAGGCCGTGGGGAGGTTGCGTGGCGCCAGCGGCTGACGGATGTAGGACTTCGCGGTGCCTTGGCCCTTGAATCCGGAGGTCTTCTCCCTAAATCCGGTTCTTTCTTGCGGTTCGCTCCCCAGTGAATTATCGTGAAAACACCTTTCAATCCTTTGTACCTTGGCCGCTGCCGTAACGGATTCGCACGACTGGGCCGCGCTGTGGACGCCAAACACGTTAGCTTGGCGTCTGACAGGCTCGTTCTTGCGATTTGCAATAGAGGGCATTTCCATGACGACGCGAACGGTTTGTATTTCAACGGCATTGGTGACTTTACTCTTGTCGTATTCTTCGGCCCACGCGGTCGTTTTCGACGTGATCGTTCAGGACCAGATCGAGTATCGTACATCCAACACAAGCGTCGGCCAAAGCACGGGGGCGTGGGGTTGGATCGTCGCAACGGACGAGGCGATTACGCTTGCCGATTTACAGAGCGCCGTATTCACCGGCACCGTGAGCGATCCACAGATCACCAGCGTAACGCAGTCGTTCGTTCAACCGCACAATTGGGCCCCGATACTTCCCGGAGAAGCCGCCGGCAGTATCTTCGTCGCCGGATCGTTCGAAGACCTTCTTGAGCCGGGCGAAGCGCGCAAGACGCCCGCCGGCGGCAACGATAACCTCAGTTTCTTCTCGCTCGGCTTTGGTTTCCCATCGAGTCCAGCGTATACCGGCAGCACCTTTGACTTCGAGGGAACGTTGACGATGGGCGGTCATCAAGTGAGTTACGCGTCCACCGTAACGATCAGTCGCGCCGCCGGGAGCAGTTCGCCGCGATACGGCCCCCCACGTCGAATCTCGTCGGCCGTTCCCGAGCCGACCGCCCTCTCTCTCGCCGTTCTGGCGCTAGCTTGCTGTTTTCCCGCAATACGGAAGTGGCGGCGGCCGTAAAAGCCCCAACTCATCGTAGGTGCGCCAAAATCACCGCATATTGGCCGGGGATTCTGAATCCGGCATTTGCGATACGTCGCTGCTGGTGTCGTGTCTCATGATGTTCGCACGTTATCGAGCACCGCGCGGGGGCGGCGGGTTTTTTTTCCGCGAGTTTCC